>NZ_JBHFLL010000208.1:0-23969 GCF_041928595.1 Microcystis sp. BLCC-F209 | reverse complement strand
GATGGATAGCAGTCCTTCTGTCGGATTCTTTGAGGTTTCATAAATCTTTCTAAATTCTTCCTTTAACTCGTGCATCTTTTTCAAATTCCGTTACGTCATTTCTTCGACTAACATTTAAAATATCTTCTTCTTTTAATTGTTCGAGTATATTTTCGGCTAGTCTTTTCGTATAGGTTCGTTTACTGGCGACAAAATCTAACTCTTCGCTAAAGGGTTTTCGACAATTATTGCACTTAAATTGACGACGATTAACTTGTAGGTACACTGGTTGTCCTGAGATTGGTAAATCTTTAGACCTCTTGCATAAATCCGAAAACAAACGATAGAAACAATAATGGGAGGGACTTTCAGTTAATTATTTATTAGTAGTTGATAATCTTCAAAAATGTTCCTGTACAAGGATCGACTTAAGACTTTTGCAAGAGGTCTTTTGACTAAATGTCGATGATTTTGGTGTAGTTTATCGCTCTCTAACCCACAATGAGAACAGGACGTTCGGCGAGCTCAGTCGAGCCGTTGCTTTTTGATTTTTCGATTCGACTGGTCAAACTATACCGATATTTTCTAGGTGTCGATAGCCTTGAATAGAGGTTGCTTCTAGATTCAAAAATTTGTCAAGTATCATAAGTAAAATACTCTGGTTTTTGGCTATTATATTAAATTTTAACTCAATTGTATATCTTTTGGTATTAACCAGTTTGTGCCTCAAGTCTTTTCCTGTATTAATTTCAGCTATTTTTGAGCGTAGTTACTTTTATCGAATTTTATTTTAAGTTAATTATTTGCATAACAATTACCGAAGAGCCCCTATTTTTTCATAATTAGGGTTCTCAAGACCCCCCTAGCGGCCACCGAGAAAACCTTCACCAGCTAAGTATTTTTACTTAAGTCTCTGGAGGGGGACAGCTTATGTCTGGACTTCACCCATACATAAATACTATAAAATTAACAAAACCCTTACTGCATGGAGCTTCTAAGAAAAAATTGAAAAGAGACTACTGGGTACATTTTTTACTTGAAAATGGACGTTCGGCGATGCTCAGACGTTCGGCGATGCTCAGTCGAGCCGTCGGGCCGCTGTACCGTTGACTGTAGCTGGAGTAGAGCGATTCCGTAGAGTTGGCTGTATAGTGATCGCTAACCTGATCTTGACAGATAGTGTCATTAATCTCTAGAGTAAGGGATTCCCTCTGTAGCCATGTTTTTGCTGGTTTTCTGCCCCGAAACAAGCTATAATGGTCTAAAGGTCAAATTTGAAAATTTTTGCCTCAAACCCTATCTGGGTAAGAACTTCAGGATTTTGTGTCCAGTAGTTCTTTAGTATTGCATTGCTTTAACTCAGGCTCTGTAAGACTTTTAGCCATAGCTAGTATGTTTATACGGGGTAAGTCGAGATATACTGTCTAATGAAGAATCCCAATTGCTGCCATATATCTTAGCTTCACTCAAGGCACAGTAGAATAAAAACAATCCACAATTCTGTCTTCAAATCGATATCATGCCATGGCACGAAACTATACAATTGACTATATTCGATTAATCTACGCCTTCGGCGTAATCCTGATTCACCTAGAACCATCCTCATTAAATGCAGAAAAGATGACAGCATACTTCGGGATAGGTGCCGTACCCTTTTTTCTGCTCACATCTCTTTACCTATTTCAGTCAAAAGCTGCTAGATTCGATAAAATTAATGTCTGGCGTATTTTAATTCCATATTTCTCTTGGAGCGCTATCTACCTTATATCTCGCACTGTGAAATCCCTGGCAACTCAGACGAGATTAGATTATGATTGGTTCGCAATTATATTCCTTGGAGGAGCAGCGGTTCAGCTTTATTTTCTCCCTCTACTTTTGTGTTTTTTAATAGTAGCGTCAGCAATTTACACTTTGTTTGTAGATCGAGATTGCAAAATTTCAGCTAAGTTTCTAGCTATTTTTTCTATTATATCATTAATTGTTGCTAGTAATTTTTTTAGAGGAACTAGTTATTTAGGTTTTAGTAATGACTTTTTTTCAAGGGCTTTATACTACACTTTTATTTCTCAGTCCGTACTGACTTTGCTACCGCATTTTATGCAAATGAGAAACAAGGTATTTGTTTTTAGTGTTATAAGTGCTTTTGCCTTAATTTTCTTGGGTGTTGAAAAGAAAGGGGTTTCTTCCCTTGCAGTCTCTAGCCTCCTTCTTCCAGTAGCTATTTTGATAGCTTGTTTAATGCGGCCAACTTACAAAGTATCTAAGATTACGAATAGTATTTTAAGTACAACTTATGGAATTTATATCTGTCATCATTTATTTATTGAGATTATTGAGTTCGCTTTTAATAAATTATCTTTAAATTACTCGCCATACTCAATATCTTCAAAATTGATAATTGCTTTTGCTGTCATTATTCTTTCGATTCTTTTTGTTTTATTGATTCGCAGATGGGCAATTTTGGCATTTTTACTTCTTGGTGAAGCAAAGTCAAATAAAACTGGGCAGTCTACCTAACAAATCTAGGTATATTACTATTAGATAAATTGTGAGGATTGGGTTGAGGAGGCTCTTGGTTAGGCGGATAATTATAAATATTTTGCTTGTCAATATTGATATTGCCTTGAGCATAATTGACTATTTTTTGATCCATATTGGTAACATAATGCTGTGAAAAAAATGTTTAATCATACAATATTAACACATCAAAAGGGGAAGGGCGAACGCAGTTCGCCCCTACAATGGCATTTTTTTCGGTTCCGTCGGGGTGCATTGCACGCACCCAAGACATTACATGGTGATATTTTGTTCATTAATATTAATGTCCCTTTGAGAAAAATTAACAATTTTTTCAATGGTTTTGATATAGATTTTTTGTCCAGAGGATTGAGATTGCAAACCCTTAGCAATATTGTTAAGAATATCCTTTAAATTAGGTAAAGGTTCGGCTTCTACAATGTCAACCAACTCGGTTATAATTTGGCTTAATTCGGGACTGGTTTTAGCAACAGATTCAACCTCCAGAATTGCCTGTCCATAATCTAAAGGTTGTTCGGGTGCTTTTTCAATTGCGGTGACAGTATCTGGAGAAACTTGTTTCAGGGAAGTGAGAAATTTTTCTGTTTGTTGCCAAACTTTCTCTCCCACTTTTTCACCAGTTTTCTCTAACGCTTTAGTGGCAATAATCGAACCAACTGCGATCGCTGCTCCTGTAAGAGGGTCGATAGATAAAATCGGGGTGATGAGGGTTGAGTTTATTATATTATTGGGTTTTGATTTTTTCCCACAATATAGGGATTTTAGAGATTGCTTCAGTGGTAAATTCCTGTACTGCTAAAGTAAACTTGTGGTTAAGGGAGCATTCATGATTCAGTCCTCATTTTAGCTTTCATAATTTTATTCTGCCCTATTTTTCTTAATCAATCACAGTCCATGACACAATCACAGCAATCACAGTCAAGACGGCATGGGAGAGGAAAGATCCGTGTTATTGTAAAAATGGGGATAGATGGGGGGTTTGGTCTTGCAAAATCGGCAAATAGGGATAAAATCAAAACAAGTTAATTTTTTTCCTACCATATCATGTTAACCCCATCGGATAGTAAATTATCTAAGCAGCAGCAGATTCTCTCGGCTGTTTCCGAAGAGGAACAGCTTAAACAGCAACGGATTCAGGAAGTGCTATTGTTAATAGATAGTTTATTCCAAAGAGAGGAAACGACTTTTAGAATTATCATCGACTGTCTTTACGATGTGGGTTCGTTAAATTTAATTAATAAAAAGTTTCATAGTCGTTACTTAAATTTTATTATGAAAGCGATCGCTCGTTTTTCTAAGCCTATATTCAGAATTTATGCTCTCTATTGGGTGAAGAAAAATAGCCCGAAATTAATTACTAATTGGTTGGCTAGTAAGGTTAAATTCTAGTCAAGTAAGTTAAGTGGTTCTAATTAAATTGAAGATTGATCCCCCCTTGATAAGCCTATCCATTAGTCACATCTTTCTTAACATAAAATTTGACAAAAAGAGAAAAGTGTGCATGATGGCTCAAGGGGTTTCTATGGGGGACTAATTTGATGAGATAGTTTCCAAGTCTGGCTGATATCATGTCACCTTCGGAGTCCCAACCAAATAGTTTTAACACCGGGTTCACCGTCGAAGCCTGAGAGGAGCCAAAGGGTCGCCTTTTCTGCCTAAAAACCCCCAAGAGAAGCAATCATTGCAGTTCTAAACTTTCATGATCAAACCAGAAATAGTTAGGAGTCCGAAAAGTATTTTGGTAGAGAATTTTCTTTTTATTCCGGTCAATATTGGCCGTAGAATCGGAAAGAATCTCCACGATCACATTGGGATATTTACCCTGTTCTCCCCAAACCACCCAACTTTTGCGGGGACGTTTTATCTGTATCTAAGAGGACAAAAAAATCAGGACTACAAAAAAAAATCACGTTTTTTTAGTTGTTCTTCGTGATAGTAGATGGTAAGATTGCCCGAAGTATAGTAATTACTTCTTTCTTGCCATAACCTTTCTAAACAACCGATCAGAATTGTAATTTGTTGCAGATGTAGATCACTTTCCCAAGGCGGTTCATCACTCCATAAATCGGTGGGGGGACAGGTAACTTCCGGTAAAATGTCGAGAGTTGTCATAGTTTTTCCCCGTTACACTAGCTTTATTTAATTATAACTGTTAAGCTGTTAAATATTTAAATTGCTTGTTGAGATGAGGCAAGAGGCAAAACTACGGTCATAAAAAACTAATTTTTGGCTGACTCACGAGTAAAACTGTAGATAATTTGGGTAGCTAATTGTGGTAATTGTGATAAATCTTCATCGGACATTTTTTGACGAGCGAGTTTCATTTGTAATCCTGTCATCGAATCGCCTCCGTCGGAAATTAAAAATTCTAGGCGTTCAATTTCCGACCAATCTTTAATGTCATTTAATATCTTTTCAATAACCAGAAGGTAGGGATGGGAAGGATTTTTATACCAATTACTGCTGACCCCCTGACGAATATCTAAACCTAAATGTACGATCAAAGGGGCGCGATCAAAAAGAGCATTGGCTACCGGTCGGGTTTCTTCTTGGAGAGATAATTGATTAGCGCGACTTAACTGCCGTAATTTCTCTAATTGATGATATCTTTGGGAAATCGACGGCGGATTTTCCCCCCAACTAAGAGCGATGGTAACTAGATAGGTTTGTAAGAATAGATGTCCTAACTTTTCCGCTTTTGTGGCCAGATAATTGGAATTATAATCATTAGCCTCGATCAGCAAAGGTACTCGCTCGACTATTTCCAAACCATAGCCTTTTAATCCGGCAATTTTACGGGGATTATTGGTAATTAAACGAATATTTCTCACCCCCAAATCGTTGAGCATTTGCGCTCCCATGCCGTAATCGCGCAAATCGGCGGGAAATCCTAATCTTTCGTTGGCTTCCACCGTATCTAGTCCCATATCCTGTAAAGAATAGGCTTTTAGCTTATTAATTAAGCCAATTCCCCGTCCTTCCTGTCGCAGGTAAACCACCACCCCCAACCCGTTGTTTTCGATCATTTTTAGGGCAGCTTGTAACTGTTGCCGACAATCGCAACGCAAGGATCCCAAAGCATCCCCGGTCAGACATTCTGAGTGCATTCGTACCATTACAGGTTGATCACCAAAGAGAGCGGGATCCCCTTTCACAATAGCGATATGTTCGGTTTGATCTAATAAATTTCGGTAAGCATAAAGCTGAAAAGTGCCGAATTGACTAGGAAAATCACAGACCGTTTCCCGATGGACAAAGCGATCATATTTTAAGCGATAACTGATCAGATCGGCAATGCTGATTAACTTTAAATTATGTTGACGAGCGTATTCAAATAGTTGCGGTAAACGGGCCATGGAACCATCGGGATTTTGGATCTCACAGATAACTCCCGCTGGATACAACCCGGCTAATCGAGCTAGATCCACGGCTGCCTCCGTATGACCGGCGCGTTTTAAGACTCCACCGGCTTTAGCACGAATCGGGAAGACATGACCGGGACGGGTGAGATCGTCGGGACGAGTGACCGGATTAATAGCAACTTGCACGGTTTTCGCCCGATCTTCTGCCGAAATGCCAGTTTTAACCCCTAAATGGGGAGCGGCATCGATGCTAACGGTAAAAGCGGTTTGATTGCTATCGGTGTTTTTTGTCACCATCAAAGGCAATTCGAGAGCATCAAGACGCTCTCCTGTCATTGCCAGACAGATTAAACCGCGAGCTTGCACTGCCATGAAGTTAATCATATCGGGGGTGGCAAATTGGGCCGCACAGATTAGATCTCCTTCATTTTCGCGATTCTCATCATCAACTACGACAATGGCACGTCCGGCTTTGATTTCCGCTAAGGCAGTATCGATAGAGTCAAAAGCGATCGAAGTGACAGTCACAGGCATTAAAACGAGGGAATTACTCTTATTCTACAGGTTTGCTCGATCTGCTGAGGGTCAATTTCTGCCAGTTCCCTAGAAAGAAGTCTCCCGGTGAACCTGACGGCTGCCCGGGAGACTTTTAGCTATCTTAAGCTAGAAAATTAGTTCAAACTAGCGGGGGTGATGCTGGCAACTTTGCCACCGAGACGGTTGATCTGTTGC
The DNA here is from genome assembly GCF_041928595.1 of Microcystis sp. BLCC-F209. Classification (NCBI taxonomy): domain Bacteria; kingdom Bacillati; phylum Cyanobacteriota; class Cyanophyceae; order Chroococcales; family Microcystaceae; genus Microcystis; species Microcystis sp. BLCC-F209. Next base: position 17,358 of record NZ_JBHFLL010000208.1, on the reverse strand, counting down.
AGGGTGTTATTTAACTGTTCAAAGGGGACGATAACCGCTTTGCTACTGCGACGGACACTGGGATAACCCGGTTTGCTAATAGCGGCAATTTCCACGCGATAGAGCTTACCCACATCACCATAGGCCACACTACCACCAAGAGCTTTACTCGGGGTGTTGCGTTGACCGGAGGGACGATAGGCCCAACCATCGCTGCCACCGGAGGGACCGACCACTGCCGAAGCACCGTTTTGAGCTAATTCCACCGCTAAACGGGAGGTTTTGCCGGCAATCTGAGAGCGATCGCTGTTGGCATAACCGCGATAGAGTTGGAACATCCGGGTAAATCCCACGGTTTTTTGACCGGGTTGGGTGGCGAAACCGCGATAGTAGGGAACGATGCTATCGCCGAAGTTTTCGGTATATTCGGCGGAATCGATATAGGAGTCGATATCGGCCTCGAATCCTTGGTTTTCGTAAAGATCGAGGTGATAGATCACTTCCGACTCATCGTAGGGAGCGCGACCTAAAAGATGTTTGATATTAAGTTCGATGACCCGGGTTTGGAAGTTACCGTAGAAGAATTTGTTCTTATACAGTTCCGATTTGGCCACGGCGCGGACGAATTCCCGCACGGTGATCGAACCGTTGCAGAGTAAGGATTCGGCACTGGTAAGGCGCTCGGAACGCATGATATAGTCATTGCCTAGCACCTGACGATAGACAGCGCGAATAACTGCCTGTGCGTCATCACGGGACCAATCGGGACGTAATTCCACGGGAGCAACCTCGCTAAAAGCGGTTGTCCCTAAACGAGAAGCTGAGGTAGTAATTGCCACTAAAGTTCTCCTACAAAAAAATGATCGTTTTCTAACCCCTCAAAACTAGGTGAGGATCAGTTCGATTACCTGGCCGTCTTGACGATGGATATAACAAGGTCTGGAAGAACAGGTGATTGCTAACCCTTTTGCTAACAACCTCCTGTCTTTCCAGACCAGCAGTTTTTTCGACTCGGACTAGCTGAGAGCGTTGATCGCGTAGTCGATATAGGAGTTGGCTTCTACCGCGGGGTCGCCACTTAAACCATGGTTGGCTTTGATGTATTTGAGAGCTTCGATGTACCAGCTAGGAGACAGGTCGAAGGTGCGGTTGATTTCGTCGATACCAGCGATAAGGTACTCGTCCATCGGACCGGTTCCACCAGCAACTAAGCAGTAGGTCACCATGCGGAGGTAGTAACCGATGTCACGAGCGCATTTGTCTTTACCGCGTTGGTCTGCAGCAAAGTTAGCACCTTGCATTTGGGTGGTGTAGGGGTACTTGTTGTACACAGCTTGAGCAGCACCGGAGATCAAAGAACTAGCTTTTTCGGTTAAAGCTTTAGCGGCGGTGAGGCTGGCAGAAGCTTGACGAAAACGACCGAAAGCAACTTGGATTTCGGTGCTGCTTAAGAAACGGCCTTGAGAATCAGCGGCTGCTACGGCTTCGGTAAGGGGGGTTTTCATTGTTTGGTATCTCCCAATAATCTTGCAATAAGTTTCCTACGGTTTAATTAAGACTAGCCCCAAGGACTAGGCGACAGCAGCGGCGGCGCGGTCGAAGTAGCTGGCAATTTCAGACATTAAAGCACTGCAATCGCCGAGGGTGACACCGTTGCGATCGTTAGCAATGGATAAAGCAGCTTCTTTCATTTTGCTTACGCCAGCAGCTACGGAAGCTCCTGGTACTCCTAAAGCTACATAGGTTTCGCGAAGACCATTTAAGCAACGATCATCGAGAACACTGCCGTCCCCAGCGAAGGTAGCGTAGGTGACATAGCGCAAGATGATTTCCATGTCGCGTAAGCAAGCGGCCATACGACGGCTGGTGTAGGCATTACCACCGGGGGTGATCAGTTGCGGCTGTTCAGCGAACAGGCTACGAGCGGCGTTGGCAACGATGGTGGAAGCGTTACTGGTGATCCGGTTAACAGAGTCCATGCGTTTGTTGCTGTCGGCAACCATGGCGCTCAGAGCGTCTAGTTGGGAAGAGCTTAAATATTCGCCGCGAGCATCAGCTTGGGATACTACCCGGGTGAATGCGTCAAACATTGTGACAATCTCCTAAATTTAAATGGGATTTGGTTGCAATTAAAAGGTTTTCCCTCTTAAGGGATTTCACGGTCAGCCTGGACTAGCCTTGACCGCGATTGTTGCGATTTACTTCAAGAAACCTGAAAAAACTTCATGGCTCTCTCATAAATCACCTAAGGAGGTTAAACAAGTATCCAGCTTAACTTTTGTCTGTTATCTTGGCCCCTCAAATTAAATTTATACACTGCTGTCGAAACTTTGTTTGTTACATCTTATTAAGTTTTTTGCTGTCTTTTTGTAACAGTCACTTAACAATGACTCGATCGAGTTGGTCATCGATTCCTGACATTGCTCAAAGCCTCTCACCGTCGAGAAATCAGAGACAGCAAGGCTTTAAGGGTATAAAGGCCAGCAAGATAAAAAATTTAAGTTTTTTTTAATATTTCCCCGCTTTCCCTTCCCCTATTACCCAAGGATCGCCCTTTCCAGCCCTGAAATACGATGAAGTTTTGTAAAGAAGGGTGTGGGAAGTGGGGAAGTGGGGAGGTGGGGAGGTGGGGAAGTGGGAATTATGAATTATGAATTATGAAGTGGGGAAGTGGGGAAGTGGGGAGGTGGGGAAGTGGGGAAGTGGGAATTATGAATTATGAATTATGAATTATGAAGTGGGGAGGTGGGGAAGTGGGGAAGTGGGGAGGTGGGGAAGTGGGAATTATGAATTATGAATTATGAAGTGGGGAGGTGGGGAAGTGGGGAAGTGGGGGAATTTCAACTAAAACCCTAAAACCCTAAAACCCTAAAACCCTAACACTCTAACACCCTATTTCCTGCCTCCTGACTCCTGCCTCCTGTGTCTCCTGAAGTTAAACTAGAAACCAGTGATCAAAAAATCTAGCCGTCCGAACCCGATGATTTCCTCCATTCCCGTTCCTAATAGCTTAAATGGCGCTGAAATTCGCCTTGCTATTCGTTGCCTGCAGCCGCAATTAGTCCACTGGCGCCGACAAATACACCAAAAACCAGAACTAGGCTTTCAAGAACATCTCACCGCCTCCTTAATCAGTCAAACCCTGACTAAATACGGAATTGACCATCAAACCGGCATCGCCGGCACCGGAATTGTCGCCATTATCGAAGGCAGTCAACCGGGGCCAGTTTTAGCCCTGCGGGCAGATATGGATGCACTACCGATCGCCGAAGAAAACCAAGTCCCCTATCGTTCCCAACATCCGGGCCAAATGCACGCCTGTGGTCACGATGGTCACACAGCCATCGCCCTCGGCACAGCAGTTTACCTAGCACAAAACCGTCACGATGTCAAGGGGACTGTAAAAATTATTTTCCAACCCGCCGAAGAGGGGCCGGGGGGGGCGAAACCGATGATCGAAGCGGGAGTGCTGAAAAATCCCGACGTGGAGGGAATTATCGGGTTGCATCTCTGGAATAATCTGCCATTAGGGACAGTGGGCGTGAAAAATGGGCCTTTAATGGCGGCGGTGGAATGTTTCGATCTCCAGATTCAAGGCCGGGGCGGCCACGGGGCAATTCCCCATCAAACCGTCGATTCAATACTGGTGGCGGCCCAAATCGTCAACGCCTTGCAAACCATCGTCGCCCGCAATCTTAACCCCCTCGATGCCGCCGTGGTGACTGTGGGTAAATTAGCGGCGGGAACCGCTAGAAACGTGATCGCCGATAGTGCTAATCTCAGTGGGACAGTGCGCTATTTCAATCCCCAGTTAGGGGGCTATTTCCGACAACGGATGCAAGAAATTATCGCGGGCATCTGTCAAAGTCAGGGGGCTAGTTATCAATTCGATTACTGGCAATTGTATCCCCCGGTAATCAATCATGATCAGATGGCGGAATTAGTACGCTCAATCGCCGCACAAGTGGTGGAAACCCCGGCCGGAATCGTTCCCGAGTGTCAAACCCTGGGAGGGGAAGATATGTCCTTCTTTTTACAAGAAGTACCGGGCTGTTATTTCTTCTTGGGGTCCGCCAATCCCGAATTAGGATTAGCCTATCCCCACCATCATCCTCGCTTTGATTTCGATGAATCGGTGTTGGGCATGGGAGTGGAGATTTTTGTCCGTTGCGTCGAAAAATTCGGCAATTCTAAGACTTTCTAGCAATCGGTTCAAGGTGAACAGTTTTTGTCAAACCCGAAACCGCTAAACTGATCACTGAATCAGACAGGTAAAAAAACCCATGAACAATAATACCCACGAAAACGATGCCCAACGGGTGAAAATCCTCAGCGAAGCCCTACCCTATATACAAGAATTTCGCGGTCGCACCGTAGTGGTTAAATACGGTGGCGCGGCCATGAATAACAGCGCTATCAAAGACACGGTCATGCGAGATATCGTTTTTCTCTCCTGTGTGGGGGTTCGTCCCGTTATTGTCCACGGCGGCGGTCCGGAAATCAACAGTTGGCTGGATAAATTAGGCATTGAACCCCAATTTAAAGACGGTTTACGCGTCACCGATGCCGACACCATGGATGTGGTAGAAATGGTGCTGGTGGGGCGCGTCAATAAAGAAATTGTTGCCCTGATCAATCAAGCCGGCGGTAAAGCGGTAGGATTATGCGGTAAGGATGGTAATCTGATCACTGCCCGTCCCGTGGGTAAAGAGGGCATTGGTTTTGTGGGAGAAGTGAGCAGTGTCGATACTAGCCTCGTCGAATCCTTGGTCAATAGTGGCTATATTCCCGTGATTTCCAGTGTGGCCGCCGATGAAACTGGCCAAGCTCATAATATCAATGCCGATACGGTAGCCGGAGAAATAGCGGCGGCTTTAGGGGCAGCTAAACTAATTTTGATGACCGATACAGCTGGAATTTTAGAGAATTACAAAGACCCTTCCACCTTATTGGCTAAATTGGATATCCAACAGGCCCGGGAGTTGATTCAAAAAGGCATCGTTGCCGGCGGGATGATTCCCAAAGTTGGCTGCTGTGTGCGATCGCTGGCCCAGGGAGTTCAGGCCGCTCATATTATCGATGGTCGTCTTCCCCACGCCCTTTTACTGGAAATTTTCACCGATCTAGGCATCGGTTCCATGATTGTGGCCTCCGGTTATACTAATCTATAGTAGTAATTACCGTACTTTTGCTCAAAAAGACTTGCCTAAAACCAGAGATATGGTGTACAAGTAAGTTAATAAATGCGCTTCTCACTCCTTTGTAATGGCAAAAGTCTTAGAAGTTAGTTTAGTCGGGAAGCGCAAAATCTGAAGTTTTCATAGCAATTGAATTTATGACCAAACAAGCTGTAGCTCACCCGATGGTGAAGTTTCAACGCAAGGTTAGCAAGTGGATAGATGCAAAAGTAGTCAAACCTAGCGATAGTATCTGGAAACTGGCTCTCTTATACGGAGATGAGTGGGGATACTGGAAGCAAGAGTTGCTCGATTTCGGTTTCTCCATGCAAGACCCTCTCAGCGAAGTGGTAGCGGTAGAAGCTTGGGACGAAGAATAGGCGACCATCGACTCAAAAGCGGCTTTCTACTAGGACTATCGCCATGGGATCGAATCCGATTATCCTTTCCGCTCTGGTTATTTTATCCTTCAGTGCCAGTTGTTCTCCCCGGACCGAAACCCAAGCACCGCCACCAACGGCCCGTACTACTACCGTCAACGTCACCACGGCTACACCAGCAACCATCGAACGCAATCTCGACTACACGGGAACCACCCGACCTTTAAAAGTCGTTTCTTTGCGATCGCAAGCCACTGGTCAGTTACTCAATCTCCTTGTCGATGTGGGAGATGAGGTGCAATTAGGACAAATCCTCGCCCGTGTTGATGATCGTCTCCTCGCCACCGTTGTCCGGCAAGAAAAAGCCGCCCTGTCGGCCCTAGAAGCGGAATTAGCCCGGGCGAGAATTGAAGTCAGTAACGCTGAAATTGAAGTGGAGCGCCTACAACTACAATACCAACAGGCCAAAAATGATGCTGATCGCCTGCAAAAATTAGCCCTAGAAGGGGCGATTCCCCTGCAACAGGGCGAAACAGCCCAAACTACAGCTGCAGTGGCTTTAAAAGCCGTTAATAGCGCGCGATCAAGAATTAAAGTCGAGGAGCAGGTAGTGGCCGCAATTATCGGCAGAATTGCCGCCCAAAAATCGGTCATCGCTCAGGAACAACAACGTCAGGCCTACGCTATTCTTAAATCACCGGCGACGGGGATAGTTATCGAAAAACTGAAAGAGCTGGGGGATTTAGTCAGTATCGGCGATGAAGTCCTCAAAATTGGCGATTTTCAACAGGTCAAGGTGGTAGTATTATTATCAGAATTGGATTTAAAAACGATTAATTTAGGACAAACGGTTAATGTCAGCCTTGATGCTTTCGGTGAGAGAAAATTTTCCGGTCGCATCACCAGGATTTTTCCCCTCAGCCAAGGCACGGCCCGGCGGATTCCCGTGGAGATTACTCTACCCAATGGAGATGGTTTAATCAAAGGGGGATTATTGGCCCGGGTACGGTTTAATAATAATTCTGCCCCTCAGGTGATTGTTCCGGAAACGGCAATTGTCGGTCAAGGGGAGTCCGCGGCAATTTTCGTCCTTTCCGAGTCTAACTCGCAAGTAGAAAAACGGCCTGTTCGTCTCGGTCAAGCGCTTGACGGTCAAGTAGAAATTATCACTGGACTCGAACCGGGGGAGCGTTTCGTGGTCAATAGTAGTAAACCTTTGCAAAATGGGGAAAAAGTCCGCGTCAGTATCCTAAGTAATTCTTGAGCAAACCATTGGAGATACCTTTGAAGAGGTTCAGGAAAATATTAAAGAAGCGATGGAACTTTACCTTGAAGTTTTGCAAGAACGCAGGGAAACCATTCCAGAACCCACAACTAAAGTCGGATTGGTGGGAGTGGCTGCAGGAGGGTTCTTGCCCACTACCGAAAAAAGGGCGACCCAATCAGCTACGATTGACAGGGCAATCGCACGGGTTTTCTTGCTCTTTTTCTTATCTATTCCTTAGGACTAGCTATCATTGCCGGAACTCTAACCTATTTTTTAGTTTTTCCGTCAGGAGTGAACCAGGATAACATTAAAATCATGACACAAGTGAGTCAAGCTTGACAGTATGATATCAATGGTAATAATCTGGAGAAACTTCTTGTTAATAATGATAATTAGACCATCTCCCTTGATCTTTATGGTCAATTATTGCCAGAAATAAGCCAAATAAAATAATTTTTTCCCATCCCCTTGCATATTTTCTCGAGCGAGGGGCTTTTCGGTCCCCAAAATCCTTACAATAGGAGATGAAGATAGCCTGAAAAGTTGGAGAATATGAATTATCTCATTGCCGTGTTAGCTGATCGCATAGAAGCAGAAGAAGCTGCCGTTGCCCTCGAAAAAGCGGGAATTCCCCAATCTCAAGTGACCATTCTCGGTCGAGGCTATAAAAGTGCCGATGAGTTCGGTTTGATCGATCCCTTCCAACAGGCCAAAAAACGGGCTACTCTCATGGCTTTTTGGCTAATTCCCTTCGGTTTTGCCGGGGGCTACCTTTTTAACCTGATTACGGGATTGCATACCTTTGATTGGGCCGGAGAACCGGGCAATCATATCGTCGGCGGCATTGCTGGGGCGATTGGGGGGGCGATGGGCAGTATTTTCGTCGGTGGTGGCGTGGGTTTATCGTCCGGCAGTGGCGATGCACTTCCCTATCGCAATCGTCTCGGTGCGGGAAAATATATTATTGTCGTGCAGGGTTCGGAAAACCTGAAAAATCAAGCGACTCTTATCCTCCGCCAATTTAACCCCGAAAATCTGCAAGGATACGCCCTAGAACAGTGAACGGTTATTAGGAATAGGTTATCGGTCATCTGATTTTTTCCTAAGAATTTTTGATTAATTACCAGAAAACAATGTTACCAAGAGAAGAATTACTAAAGGGTGTTGAAAACCGCGAGGACATAGCGAAAGTTATTGATAAAGCCGAACAAGCGATTAAGACTTGGGAAGTGACGGTGACAGACTTTCTTTCTCCTGCGGTTTTGGCGGAAGTAGAACGAGTTTTTCAGCGTTTAACTGATGTATCAATGCAAAAATGGGGCGGTTATCCCCAAGCGGAAAGACAGCGCCTCGGTATTGCTAGAGTTGATTTACCTTTGGCAGTAACAGATATTCCCCTATCTGCCCTTGATATTGCCGGTAATTTTCTGTTTGATACCGCTAACCACCGGGATTTTTTAGGGGCGATGTTGGGGACGGGGATTGTTCGGGAAAAAGTCGGCGATATAATCGTTTTAGGTGAGCGAGGAGCGCAGGCAATTGTAGTGCCTGAATTGGCAGATTTTTTATCTGCTAATTTACTACAAGTGCGTTCGGTTCCCGTGAAAACTAGCCCGATTCCTTTGACGGAATTAAAAGTTAGACCACCGCAAAAAAAAGAAATTAATACTGTGGAAGCTTCCTTACGTTTGGATGCGATCGCATCGGCGGGTTTTGGCATTTCTCGCAGTAAAATGGCCGAAGCAATTAGCGCCGGGGATGTGCGAGTTAACTGGAAAGATATCAGTCAATCTAGTTATAACGTTAAAACCGGTGATTTGATTTCTTTTCGGGGAAAAGGTCGTTTAGAAGTGGGTGAGGTGACTGTGACAAAAAAAGAGCGCTATCGGGTTCATTTAACTAGATTTATTTAGTTTTTTCTGTCTCTAGAATTTGTTATTAGACAGATTAATTGCCATGGCTGAGAATTTCGCCTTAATCGTGCAACTGTGTCAAGTTAGTCCCATCGGTAAACTATTACCGGGGGCGCTTTATGTTCATCAAGAAGCATTACAGCAACTGGATCCTATCCTTCAGGATTACGAACAACAAGCAAGAATTAATCAGCATTTATCTGAGGCAACAATAATTAAATTTAGCACCGATAAACCGAAAATATCCTATCTTTTTTATCCCGATTTTGATCGGGAACCTCACCCAGTTTTAACTAAAAGTTTAGTGGTAGATATGGGGACATTAATCTTAAGTGAATGGAATTATCAAAATGCTGATAATCCGCCCATTTTACACCGAAAAGAAACTTTTGTTACTAGGGACTATCCTCTTTATGAAGAATTCGAGCATCTTACAAAAATCGAGAGTGCTTTAGGACTTTTAAATAGTTCTTATCCCATCGGTACTAAACAGGAATGGCAACGGCTTTTAAGAAAGCATCACCTTGATTTTGCAGGAGATTATTTAGTTTGTAATCTAGAGGGACAAAGGGAAAAATCGATAATAATTGATCGCCACAAAGCCGCTCTTGTTCGCAAAACCCTTTCTCGTCCAGCAAGATTAGCATTAGCGGCGGGATTATTTCTTCCTGAAACCACTTTTTTTGATTACGGTTGTGGTTATGGAGGTGATATAGAACGCATAGCTGAACAGGGTTATCAAAGTGAAGGTTGGGATCCGTATTATCGTCCCGATAGTCCTTTAATTGAATCTGATATTGTTAATTTAGGCTATGTAATTAATGTTATTGAATCCGCGGAAGAACGACAGGAAGCTTTATTAAAAGCTTGGCAATTAACCCGTCAAGTTTTAATCGTTTCGGCACAGATTTTAATTGATGATAGCGAACGGGGTCTAATGGCTTATGAAGATGGAATTATAACCCGTCGAAATACCTTTCAAAAATACTATCAACAGGAAGAACTAAAACAGTATATTGATAATACTTTGGGGGTTGATTCTATTCCGATAACTTTGGGAGTTTATCTAGTTTTTCGAGAGGAAGAGAAAGCGGAAGCTTTTCGTTTATCCAGATGTCGTTCCCGCACTACCACTCCTAAAATTAAAACCCATCTCAAACGCTTTGAAGATTACGAAGATTTATTAACTCCCCTAATGGAATTTTACACCCAGCAGGGACGTTTACCCGTTGCAGGAGAATTATTGCAAGAGGAGGAAATTAAGGCAGAATTTGGCACTTTTAGACGCGCTTTTCAAGTGATTCTACAAGTAACAGAAGCGGAAGAATGGGAGATAATTGCCGACAAAAGACGCGCCGATCTTTTACTTTATTTAGCTTTAAGTCAATTTAGCCACTGTCCGAAAGTACGGGAATTATCCCCCGCTACCCGTGCCGATTTTAAAGCTTTATTTGGCAGTTATCGCAATGCTTGCGCTTTAGCAGAAGAAGTGTTAATAAGTGCGGGAAATCTGCCAGCGATCGCTCGTGCTTGTGAAAATAGTTCCCTAGGCAAACTTTCCCGTTATTCCCTAACTATTCATATTAGCATTCTGGAAAAATTACCGATGTTATTACGCTTATATGAAGGTTGTGCTAGTCAAACTATCGGACGGTTAGAAAATGCTAACGTTGTTCGTTTATCTTTTCGTCAACCCAAAATTTCCTATCTCTATTACCCCAATTTTGATACAGAAATTCATCCGATTTTAGCTACTAGCATGGATGTATATTTAGGTTCGGCTGATTTTAGTTTTCGCGATTACCGGGATAGTCCTAATCCGCCAATTCTACACGAAAAAGAGCTTTTAGTAATGGCGGATTATCCTAACTATGATAAATTGGTTCGCTTAACTCAATTAGAAAAGGATTGGGGATTGTTAGAAGATAGAAAAGCGATCGAACGTTTACAGGGTTGGCAAAAATGTTTAGAGGAGAATTGTGCTACAATCAAAGGCTATCAGATCCTGTGGCGAAAAGATGCTGATCCCTATAAAGTGAGGATTTTACGCGCTAAAATTAACGCCAGAAGAAATCAAAATAAGTCTTCCTGAGTAATTAAGTAAAATAGACGAGGTAATTAATTGTATGATGACTACGATTCGGTTACAAGGATTAGAAGATTTCGAGTTAAAAGCTAATGATCCTGAACAAAGAATGTTAATTTCTGGGGTTAATTGGCAACAGTACGAAACCCTCTTAAAACATTTAGAAGATAGTTCCAGTTATCGCATTACTTACTTAGATGGAATGGTAGAAATTATGGCTCCTAGTCGTCGTCACGAAGTTAGCAAAGAAGATATTGGTAGATTAGTAGAAGCTTATTTAGAATATGCTGAAATTGATTTCTGGGGATTAGGTTCCACCACTTTGCGAAAACAGGAAAAAGAAGCGGGAAAAGAACCTGACAAATGTTTTTGTTTATTTACAGAAAAAGAGTTTCCTGATTTGGCGATCGAAATAATCTTAACCAGTGGCAGCCTGAAAGTTTTAGAAGTTTATAAAAGATTGGGAACTCAAGAGGTTTGGTTTTGGCAAGATAATCAGTTAAAAATCTATTCTTTGCAAGAGAATGGCGAATATATTTTAATCCCTAAAAGTGCTTTATTACCAGATTTAAATTTAGAATTATTAGCCGAATATGTTAACCATCCTAATCCCCGTTTGGCTGTCAAAGAATTTCGCTTGCGTTTAACAGAAAATTCCCAGTTATAATAACTATTATTTTTCCATGAATTCTCAAGTAAAATTTAACCTATCTATCCTAGGGATATTTTTATTTTCTCTGGCGATAAGATTTTGGAATCTCAGTCAATTTAATACACTTGTTTTCGATGAAGTTTATTATGCTAAATACGGCAATGAATATCTAATCGGTAAAGAATTTTTCCAGTCTCATCCACCGTTAAGTCAATATTTAATTGCTATTAGTATCTGGATTGGTTCCCATTTTCCTGCCGATCCTGAAACCATTAATAATTTAACAGGTTCCCTGCGCTCAACTTTTAGTTATCGCTGGTTAAATGCTTTGACTGGTTCTTTTATTCCCCTAATTATTGGGGGAATTGCTTATCAATTAACCCAGAGAAAAACTGTATTTTTAATCACAACTTTCCTCGCTAGTTTAGAAGGATTATTTCTGGTGGAATCCCGCTATGCTCTCAACAATATTTACTTAATTTTATTCGGTTTGTATGGACAATTATTTTTTTTATTAGCACTCCAGAAAAATCAGAAACTCAATTGGCTATTATTATCAGGAGTTTCTTTCGGTTTAGCGGCAAATATTAAATGGAATGGCTTAGGATTTTTACTGGGAATATTTATTTTTATCGGTATTGCTTGGTTAATAAAATTATTTAATCAAGAGCAGTCAAAAGATCATCTTTGGACAAAGGCAACTAACCTGAGATTAGAGGACATTTTTATCGCTTTAATTGTCTTTCCCCTAGTTACCTATAGTTTACTGTGGATACCGCATCTTCTCGTCAACCATCAATATAATTTTTGGCAAGTACATCAGGAAATTTGGTCATTTCATCAGAGAATAAAAGGTAATCAATCTGATGTTCATCCCTATTGTTCTCCCTGGTATAGTTGGTTAGTAATGGGGCGACCAGTGGCTTATTATTTTGAGAGATTAGGTGATAAAATTTATGATGTTCACGCTATGGGAAATCCGTTTTTGTGGTGGTTTTCTACGGGAGCGATTCTAGTGGTTTTTAGTCGATTATTTAACCGAAAAGAGCGGGTAATTTCCGCCTATCTTATCTGTAACTATATTGCCAATCTGCTGCCCTGGTTAAAAATTAGTCGCTGTACCTTTCTCTATCATTATATGGCTGCCTATAGCTTCACTTTGATTGCTCTAGCTTGGCTCTTAGCCGATGGGTTAGAAAGTTCCAGTCCTATTTATAAAAATGGCTCGCGCTCGCTGATAATTTTGATAATTTTTGCTTTTATCCATTGGCTACCAATTTATTTAGGCATTCCCCTGTCAGTGCGGGATTATTATCTGAGAATGATTTTTCCCAATTGGATTTAGGATGAAATTAGCCGCAAAAACTGATACAATAAAATCATGATAAAAAGCGATCGCAGGAGTTATGGGTAAACAAAGAATCTTATCTGGTGTGCAACCAACTGGCAATTTACATTTAGGCAATTATCTCGGTGCGATCCGCAATTGGGTGGAGGGACAAAAAGACTACGATAATTTCTTTTGTGTGGTCGATTTACACGCGATCACCGTTCCCCATAATCCCGCCACTCTTGCGGAGGATACTTTAGCAATTGCCGCTCTATATTTAGCCTGCGGAATTGATTTAGAATATGCGACTATCTTTGTCCAATCCCACGTTAAAGCTCATACAGAATTAACTTGGTTATTGAATTGTATCACCCCTTTAAATTGGTTAACCGATATGATTCAATTTAAAGAAAAAGCGATTAAACAGGGGGAAAATGTTGGCACAGGTTTACTCGATTATCCCGTGCTAATGGCCGCCGATATCTTACTCTACGATGCCGATAAAGTACCCGTGGGAGAAGATCAAAAACAACATTTAGAATTAACCCGCGATATAGCCGTTAGAATTAATCATCTTTTTGGACAACCGAAACAACCAATTTTAAAACTTCCTGATCCGATGATCCGCAAGGAAGGAGCGCGGGTGATGAGTTTAACCGATGGCCGGAATAAAATGTCTAAATCCGATCCTTCCGAGATGAGTCGGATTAATATTCTCGATAGTCCCGATGTCATTGCCAAGAAAATTAAACGCTGTAAAACCGATCTAGTTAAGGGTTTAACTTTCGATGATCCGGAACGGCCCGAATGCCATAATTTATTAACTCTCTATAGCATTTTATCGGGAAAAAGTCAAGAGGTGGTCGCATCAGAATGTGCCGATTTAGGTTGGGGACAATTTAAACCGATGTTAACAGAAGTTACCATAGAATCTCTGAAACCTATTCAGGAAAAATACGCTCAAATTAGAGAGGATAAAGATTATTTAGCCACGGTTTTGCGGCAAGGTCGTCTCAAAGCAGAAGCGGTGGCCAATCAAACTCTCGATCGAGTCAAAAATGCTATGGGTTATTTACCACCATTTTAGGGAAAATAAAACCAGAGATGTCTGGGGCGAATTTCTGCTAGGCTGTCCAGAGAAACTCGCTCTAATAACATTCATCGCCAGAGGGTCGCGAAATTCCGCAGTAATTTTCCCTAAAAATTGTTTTTTTATCTGTTTAGCTTGATTGGTTTTAGCTACTGCTTGCTGTAATTCTTGGCTATACTATGCTAGATGTTGGGACAATTCAATTATAGTTTTTTCTAGTTGTGATTAGCCTTTTTTAAGTTGTTTTCGCAGTTTCAATCCTTGAAACTGCGATCGCCAATAAAAGTAGCAGAGTCCGGCAGTTACCCCCAGACTAAGAATTGTTATCCCCGTGAGAATTTCCCACATCCCCGACTCGGTTACTAATATGTTGTACTATTGTAATAAGAGGATTTTTTTCCTGAAAAATTGACATATTTGAGGTTTTGATTATGCCTTATACAAACGAAGAAGGTGGACGCTTAAATAATTTCGCCGCCGAACCGAAAGTTTATCAAGCGGATCCCCCGACTAAATCGCAACAACGTAATTATCTTTTCTGGGGTGTTGCTGCGATCACACTTGTGGGTGGACTGTTAGCCGTCGCTTTTTACGCATCCCAAGCTGGCTAAAATTTAGTCCCTCGTAGTTGCGATTTAGCCCTTTTTACTCCTCTTTAGTGCTAAAATCACAACTACTCCCTGTTTTAGGGCTTTTGAGCCTGAATTAATGCCACTGCTGATTGAGACTTAGCCGCAGTCCCCTGTTTACCCTGAGATAACGCTAGACGAGCTGCCGCCTCTAAATCAGCGATCGCTTTTTCCCTGTTTCCCAATTTATAATGGGTTAAACCCCGATTGTGGTACGCTTCGGCAAAATTAGCATTGATTTTCAGACTCTCATCATAGTCCCTTAAAGCCATTTCCTGCTGTCCGGCTCGGTTATAGGCTAGAGCGCGATTATAGAAAATGCGATCCTGTCCTCTGGTTCCCTGTAAACTCAAAGCTTTTGTGTAATCCTCGATCGCTTCTGCGTGTCTTCCCAAGTCATCCTTGGCATTACCGCGATAAATAAAGAAATCAGCAAAATTTCCGTTTAAAGTAATCGCTTTTGTGCAATCTTCCACCGCTGCCTCGTATTTTTTCGTCAGATAATAGGCATAACAACGATTACCGAGAGCATTAACATAATTGGGGTTGATTGTCAAGGTCTGGGTATAATCTGCGATCGCTCGCTCGTACTGGCCGAGAACTAATTCCGCATAGCCGCGATTATAGTAAGCATCGGCATCCTTCGGTTCTAATTGTAGAGCTTGAGTAAAATCTGCGATCGCCCCTGAGTAATCCCCTGCGCTTAAACGATCCACCCCCCGATTATAAAATTCTACAGCCTTGACGGGGTTAGCGGTAGTTTGAGAGCTTAGGGGAGAGATAGTCAGTAAAAAAGTCGCTATAGCTATAATAATTGTCAATTTTTTCTTAATTTTCATAATCCGTTCACCTAAACAATTCAAGGTAAAATTAAACAGCCCTACTTACAGGTCAAAATATCATGATTAAATCTCTTTTGGCGACTTTCCTCCTAATCACCACCCTCCTCTTCACCGCTTGTGCAACTCCCATCGCTGGACTGCAAGGATACACCAGTGGCAGCCAAGGCTATCAATTTTTATATCCTAAGGGTTGGACGCAGGTGGATGTGAAAAAAGTTGCAGGAGTAGATGTGGTTTTTCATGATCTGATCGAAACGAGTGAAAATTTAAGCGTTATTATCAACCCCGTCCCCGACAATAAAACCTTAACAGATTTAGGGACACCCTCGGAAGTTGGCTATCGTCTCCTAAAAAATAACAGTCTTAACCCCAATCTTGATAAGGAAGTAGAATTAATTCGCTCAGAATCTCATCAAATCGACGGCCAAGATTATTATATCCTCGAATATCAAGTTAAATTAGCCAACGGCCAAGAACGTCATAATCTGGCCAGCGTCACGGTTAATAATAATAAACTCTATTCTTTTAATCTTTCCACTTCCCAAAAACGTTGGACGCAAATTCAAGAACTCTTTGAAACTATCGTTGATTCTTTCTCGGTTAGTTAGGGAAACTGGCAACAGGCAATAGTAAAACGTAGGGTGCGTTAGACGGCAAAAATTCCTGTTTTGACTTAAAGGTAACAATCCGTCGTAACGCACCACCTATCATCAACTAGGTAGCCGGTTTACAATTAAAGATAACAGACAAAGAACCAGAAGCCTGTCCCACTATCTAACAATTATCTAACAATTAATTGAGATTACTTACTGAGTCAGTAATCAGTGGGGAAGTGGTAACTGATAACTGATAACTGGTAACTGATAACTGAATAGAGTTTGTCAGCAAAACGTTTTTTTGTCTTTGCTGAAGCGGTAATACGTTTCAGTTCTTTTTCTAGAGATTCGGGAATTTTTGTCCAATCAATTAATTGGTGAACTTCGGGAAAAAAGAAGTATAAAAACGCTTCAAAATACTCGGTTAATGCTTCTTTCCAGGGTTCATCATAATTGGCGGTTGTTGGGTTCATTTGAGTTGTTTGCTTACTCGTAGGCTGTGAAGCGCGATAGCGTAACGCACCGATTTAATAATAGAGGTGGTGGTGGTAATCTGGGGATTTTGTGGTAAAAAAGCGGATATTTGTTCGATTCCGTCTTGATTGGGAGAGAGAATAACGGTGGCGACTTCTGGAATTACCCCAGCTTGGAGACTTTGATAATCGGTAACACCAGCATTGAGGAAAACTACGGTAGCGGTTAAACGCTGATTTCTCGCACTATTCACCTGATTAGCTTGACTCAAGCCATCAGATTGAGCAAAATCGAACAAAGCATCGTCAACAGCAGGAAAGCTCGGCAAAAGGGTAGAAGTCATGACATTAACCGCAAAGGATGACTGCGGCTATTTTATGCAAAGAATCCCGAATTTTTCAAGATCCCTGTAACAGAAATTAATATTTATACAAGAAAACGGGTTTCTCAAAGAAACCCGTTTTCTCATTTGTTGCAAAGATGCGATCGCTAACATAAACTAAGCAGTTAAAGTATTTAACCAATTGATTAAATCTTCAACCGTAGAGAAATCGAATAAAGCTTCTCCTAATACTTCGACATCATCAATACTTAACAGCATAATTTTAGTTTCCAATGAAGGATTAATCTCCCCTAACTTTCGTTTAATTTGACGAAGAATCAATGTCTTTTCCCGTTCAATACCTTGTTCAATACCCCGTTCGATACCTTGTTCAATACCTTGTTCAATACCTTGACGCATCCAACTGGTGGTAATTTGCATAACTCCCTCCTGTACGGGTTGACTAAATGTGCTAATCTCTTCTTGAAATTGTCTCTCTTCCACTGGATTTAGATTGAGATAAGTATCAATAAATCCAGAAATTAATTGCATTTTCGCAGGATTTAACCTTAAAGTGATTAACAAGCGCAGACATTCCGCTTTTACCTTGGCTCGCTCTTT
>NZ_JBHFLL010000207.1:0-7311 GCF_041928595.1 Microcystis sp. BLCC-F209 | reverse complement strand
GGACAATTTGCTTGAATACAGTGGAATGTACGATTAGAGAGGGAAGTTATCGTTTTTCTAAGATAACTCGACCGACCCAACTGCAACAAAAAGCGTTAGATTTATTGGGAGTTTCCCTGATTTGTACCCAGTAACGGGGCGGCGTAAATTCTCTTAATCCCTTCTACAGCACAGCTTATGGCTTTTTGTCAACGGGGAAGTCCAGCTATACTCAACGGATTTAGTATTATACAGAGGTAGCAGCGGCTAAGTCTGGGTACTGGCAGTGCGGGACGGTGCTACAGTGATTTCAGTACCCTATTCAGCAATCTTTGTCAAGTACAATTTATACCACATTAGATGAGCTTACCCTGTGGAGTAATATTTTTAAAGTGAAGCTAAAGGCTTATTATCAATGATATCTTGATAGATAATACTTAATTCTTTTGCTATAACATCCCAGTCATATTTCGTCCTAGCTAAAAGCCTACCATTTTCTCCCATTTCCGTTCGTAGTTCTTCTGAGATCAATAATTTCTCAATTGCCTGTACCCAAGCTTCCAGTTTTCCTGAGACGACAATTCCTGTCTTATTAGCCTCAATCTCTGGAGAAATTTGCACCTCTGGGGTAACAATTACAGGCAGCCCATATGCCATTGCTTCTGCCACCGTTATCGCAAAGTTTTCTCCGTAAGATGGGAGAACAAAAATGTCTGCTCCTTGTAGTAATAAGGTTTTGTTCTCTCCATGAACGAAGCCCGAAAAAGTAGTAACCTCGTTAAGATTTAAAGATAAAACTAAATTGAAGATATACTGCTCGTACTCTGGATTTCCTGAACCAGCCAGAATAAGATGAAAATTGTGTCGCTTGGCTAAATTGTGGGCAGCATATAAAAGTAATTCCATGTGTTTTTTGGGATGAAAACGCGACATAAATAAAACAATAGGAATGTTAGAAGCAATATGATAAATTGTGCGTATGTTAATTTTCGCATCAGGTAAATCAACTAGCGGTGTCACGCCGAGAGGAAGTATAAAAGTAGGAGATTTGATTCCAAAATTTTTGACATCTTGAGCTTCTTGGTTAGTTGTACAGTAAATTGCAGAAGCATTTTCCAAATTTTGTTGCTCAAGTAGAGTATAATAAACCATTTTTTTTATTTTTTTTTGGTTGATAACCCAGGAATCTAGCTGACCGTGAGGAGAGATGATATACTTAACCTTTTTAAGACGAGCTATAATTGCTCCCAAAGTGCAGAGATAGGAAAAGAATGAATGAATGTGTACTAGATCATAGTTTTCTATATTGTTCCACAGCCAATTATGATAATCTAAGGCTAGGGTATATTCTGAGATAAATTTTATCCCTGTATAGATTTTAGAAAAAAATAAAACAGGAAGTCCCTGATCGTATTCAATCCACCTATTTACAGGAACGTCTAGGACAGTACCAAAATTGTCATTAGTGGTGACGATTTCCGCATCAATACTGGCAATTCTGAGTGCTTTAACAATGTTGATAGCGGCTACATTACTGCCGCCTCCCAATAAAGTAATAGATGGAATTATATGCAATATTTTCATTATTTTATGTTCCCGATATTCTATTGGCTGTCGTTTTTGAGGTAAAAACACTTAATGTAGTCAACCCGCCCGCTATTTTTTTGAAAAATAGCTGTTTGATAAAGCTCAAGATCAGAAGCAATCATTTTGTCGGCAGTACAGTACTGGGCATTGAAAATTGCCTTCTGTTTAAGGAATTTGAGTATAGGGAGACAAGCAGCTATTGTTTCTGCTGCCTCTTCAGGGTTAGTTGGATTGATGTAGATAGCGGCCTCTCCTCCTACCTCAGTCATCGGAGGGCGTTTAGATGTGATTACAGGACAACCACAGGGAATGTCCGGCCAAGACAATTCTTGTGGGAGTATGTGGGCGAAAAGAAGATATTTATCAATATAGCTTAACCATTTTCCTAAACCTTTTAAAGATAGCTGAAGACGACCTATGCACGGCTGAGAACGGATTAAACGGACTTGATGACCTAATTCGGTCAAGCCAGTTTCAAGTATTTGAGCAAACCTGTTGATACTTTGTCTTTGATCCGGAAGATGGTTCGCTAGTAATAAGATTTTCATTCTATTTAGGTCTTCCTAATGGCAATACACATTAGAGGCATAGCCGCTTCTGGAGAATTTAGGTTGATACCGGAGAGTTGCCATAACAAACGCCCGCGAAACTTAGCTCGACCCTAGTTTCCTTGCAAAGCCCCAGCCCCAACGTTGTGGTTGTGAGGATAGAGGTTAACCTCAAACCGCTTTGGCTCAAGTATGTTGAACTTGGTGATCGCTTAAGGAATGGTGGTCAAGACAATTCCATCATACACCGCAAGCGGCAGGGAATTCAACCCGAAGAACTGACGGGGTGACAAAGAAGCCTGAAATCCCTATGATAAGCGAAGTGTAGCAAAATATTGCTAAAAAAAGAACTTGCCATGATAGCAACTTCAGAAGAATTAACCAAATGTGAGCAGAAAGTTATCAAAATCATCTAGTCACACAAGTCCATAAAGCCCACTACCATTGGGCGATCGAGTTGCCCCCCGGCGAGAATTTATCGAAACCCACGGATCACGTTTAAATCTTACGGATTTGGACATTTAAACGGTAACTTTGGGCTGTGTTAGTCTAGGCTAATACAGCCCCCGATAAAATCCCCAAATCCAGTTACTAAAGATTGATTATCGATCTTTTCTCGCTCGTTTTAGAAAAGTGGCGATCCCCGCAACTGCGCTGATCGCCACTAGAGCGGAAGGTTCAGAAGTTCTCACCGGGGGAGGGGTCGTACTTCTTTGAGAAAATTGAATGTTATCCAAGCCAATATTATCTGAATCACTACCGAGATTAGCGGCGTCAAAACGGATCGTTAGTGTTGAAGCGGCGAGGGAACCGAGATTCGAGGTATTGAAACTGGTTCGCGTGGTTCCACTGATGAATACATTACTTTGACTAAACACAGAAGTGCCACCGCTCAGGACTTGTACGGAGTTAATCGTGTAGTCTCCGCGCCAACCCGCGAGATCGAAAGAATCTAGCACCACCTCAAACCCTGGATCGGCGGTTAGGGTGACATCAAGAATACTGGTTCCAGACTCCTCGGCATAGATAACATTGGTAAGATTTCCATATTCCAATGACCACCATAACGTCCGGTTGTTCGGATAGTCCACGACCACGTTCGGTGTCAAGCCCCCAGCGCTACCGTAACTGAAAATACCATTCGTGAAGCTGGTAATACGATCACCGTATCCCGCAAAGGAAGGGGAGTTTAGAGAGTCAAAGTTATTGATTCCCGTAATATCGAAGGTTAGTACCGCTGCGGATGCGGAATGAGCAAAGGAGGTTGCGAGGAGAGTTCCAGTAGCAAGGATAACAGCAGTTTTGCCGTAGAACGGCAAAACTGCTGTTTTTTGATTTTTTTTCAGCATAGATTTAGGGTGAATCGGGTAGATTTTTGAAAGCTGACTGAACATTAGGGACTTGCGTAGGAATAATATCCCTGCCAGACAATCGCTCTGTAGAAGAATCAGACTAGCCCTAAACAGTACATTATCAAAGCGCAAGTCGCTTAGATGATGTAATAGCTTATGAATTTTAGAAAATCAAATTAACCGCACTCGCTTTTATCGAAAAAATCAGCCGGCAGCGGTGGATTATCGGGGTCTTCTAGGGCGTTTTTTTCAATTTCCGCCTCACTCATCCCTTTAACTTTCTCCCAGTTCGTTTTGCCTTTCAACTTCGCCCACTGTTCGCGGGTGACTCTGGTAATATGTTCTTCGTTCACGGTTGTTAGCCCTCCTAGCACTAATTATTCGACGAACCGAGCCACGCCATGTATAAACCACCACCAAAACGATATTATCGATTGTACCCACTAGAATCACTCGAATTTCGCCGTAATTCTGACGGTTATCCACGCGCTCGATTATCGGCCCGCTAAAAATCGCTTCCAGGTCGGCGAAATCTATGCGGTGTTTTTCTATATTGGCCTGACGCTTATTTTCATCCCACTCGAAAAGTTGCGGGGTCGTCATTATCGATAGTCGATCGCCTATAATCCGATTTTAAACTAACTTTTGGATAGCTGCTACTAACTGCTCGATTTCTGAGGGCAAAGTGAAATAATGGACACAGGCACGCACACAGAGGGGGTCGAGGAGAGTTCGCAGTAAAAACCCTTGTTTTTCTAGCTGTTGCACTAAATTTTGTGGGCTGATGGTCGAGTCAATTTGAAAGGAAACTAAACCGGATTCCGGCGGAGAATTTTTTAAACATTTCACCCCTTTAATCGTCTTTAATTCTTCCCAAAGATAAGCCGCTAATTGACAGATTTTTTCGTATCTTTGTCCCCCATCACCCCAGGCGTTATGTACCGCAATAGTTGCCCTTAAACCCTCAAATTGAGGATAGGCAGAAGTGGCCACTTCAAAGCGTCTGGCATCCGGTTTCCAACCGATAGGCTGTCCTCGGTTATCTGTTTCAATACCGCGCCAACCGATAAAAGTGGGCTGTAAACTAGGGAAAATTTCGGGACGAATATACAATCCTCCCACACCAGCTGGTCCACACCACCATTTATGACCCGTAAAAGCATAACAATCGGCGGCAGTAGCGCTTAAATCCAAGGGCAAACAACCCACGGATTGGGCAGCATCCACCACCACTAAAACGGGTTTTTCGGTGACAGAATTATCATGACAAAGCTGCGAGATTTCCTTGAGGGGTAAAACCTGTCCGGTATTCCAGAGAACGTGACTAACCACCAAAACCCTAGTTTTTGGACGTAAATGACCGGAAATCACTTCTATCGGGTTGCCACCGTTTAAAGTTTCCCGAATAGGACAAGTGGAAATTTCCAGATGATAACGACGGGCAATTTCCCGAACTGTGGCCATAATTCCGGGGTGTTCACAATCGGTTAGTAAAATATGTTCCCCCGCTTGCCAATCAACCCCCCAGAGGGCGATATTACAGCCCACAGTGACATCCTCGGTGATAGAGAGATTACTGGGGCTAATTCCCAACTCCTGAGCCATTTCTTGCCTGAGAAGTTCCGTTTTTCCGGTAATCCAATCGTTTACCCGTCCTGAAAAAGGACCCTGTTGTTGGAGAAAATTATGGGCATCGATAATCGCTTCTAATCCGGCCTTGGGCAAGGTTCCCTGACCACCGAAATTAAAGTAAACTTTATTGCTAAGTCCCCGAAATTCCTGTCTTTGTTCGGCTAAATCCGGTTTACTAACGGCGCAATCGAGGCTATTTTCGTCTAAATTCTGCATAAGCGAGGAGATGGGGGGTCAGTTATCAGTTATCAGTTATCAGTTATCAGTTATCAGTTATCAGTTAGAAGGTGTTGGGTTTTGGGGTTTTCGGGTTTTAGTTGAATTCCCCACTTCCTGACGACCGACGACCGAAGGCTGAATTCTATCGACGGATTAAGTCACAATTGTCACAATAGTATTAAAGTAGAGGAAACATACTTGGGAATGTTTTCTTTTTTTAAGTTTATTATTTTTTACTTTACCTCACAGGTCCAGGAAAGCTTAACTTTTCTCCTTGATAGAATGCTACTGACCGATGATCTACTTCTAGACTACCAACGTTGTCAACGCCGTGCGTTTTTAAATCTCTACGGCAATAGCCAAGAAAAAGACCCTGAGCGAGATTTTTTGCTTAAATTGCGCCAAGAGAGTCAAAGTCACGTTAAAAAAGTCCTGCAAGACTCCTATCCCGATTATTATTCCCTGACTACTCCCACCAGCGATATTTTAGCCGCCGCTAGGGAAACGGAAGCTTTGATGCGTCAGGGGGTATCCTGTATTTATCACGGAGTCCTGTTACAATCTGGCTATCCCGTCTCTTTAACTGGTTCCCCGCATTTATTGATTAAAAAGGCAGGAGAGTCTAAATTTGGCGATTGGGTTTATTATCCCCTCAATATTCAACTCGGTCGCCGTCCTAAGCCTGAATATAAGCTGCTGGCTACTTTTTACGCCTATTTATTAGCCAGTATGCAGGGAGTTTTTCCCAGTTATGCGGAAATTGTCCTACGTCGTCATAATCGCTATCGGGTGGAATTGAATCTCTGGTTAACTAAACTAGAGGAAATAATCAAAAAGTTCGGCGAAATGGTGATTAATCGCCAAGAACCAGAAGTTTTTATCTCGCGTCAGCGTTGCAGTTTATGTCATTGGTATAGTCACTGTTATGATATCGCCCAAGCGAGTCAACATCTTTCTTTAGTTCCGGGGGTGACTCCCAGTCGTTACCAATTTTTACAGTCTTTGGGAGTTTTCACCATGGAATCCCTGGCGCTTACCTGTCCTACCCGTATGGGGGAGGGGATGGGGGTAGAGGTGGCTAATCAGTTACAACTACAGGCCCAAGCAATTATTGAAAATCGGGCCTTTCGCAAAAGCAACGGCAAAACTGCCTATTTGCCCCCCCTACCGAGGGCCGAGATTGAATTTTATTTTGACATCGAAGCGGAACCAGAACAGAATTTAGATTATCTTTTGGGGGTTTTACGGGTTGACCATCGAGTTAATACCCAGCAATTTTATCCCTTTTTGGCAGAAAAGCCAGAAGATGAAGGCAGGATTTGGCAGGAATTCTTAACCTTAGTCATGCAGGATTATCAAGCACCAATTTTTCACTTTTCTGAGTACGAAGTGGAAACAATTAAGCGATTAGGTTATCTTTATAAAACCCCTTCTTCTTTGATTAATCAGTTAGTTTCTCGCTGTTTTGATCTGCACTATCATGTAGTTAACTCGGTAACTTTTCCCGTGGAAAGTTATTCTTTAAAATCCCTCGCTAACTGGATTGGCTTTCAATGGCGCGATCGAGGAGTAAGCGGGGATCAATGCGTTTGGTGGTATGACCAGTGGTTAAAAACAGGAGATCGGACTTTATTGGCGGCTATTTTACGTTACAATGAGGATGATTGTCGCGCCACCTTTATACTAAAAGATTGGCTTTTGACATACCCCACGCCGTAAACGGACGTGGATTCTTCTAGCATCACTGCTGAGAATTTCTGGCTCAACGAGTCCACTTGAATTAGATTCCTGGCGAAATCCCACCCAGAGGTGGTTCTCTCCTCAGACTTTCGCTCCCTTACAGAAGCCTGTTTTCGTATGCCCTACGATACAGTTCAAAACCTCTAAAATAATTGGTTTCTCTGGTACTTGACGCTTAGAGCTTTTACCTATAGGAGCATTCCCCTATAGAACCCCATAACTCTAGTTTTCAAGGTGCGTTCATCCTGCGATGA
>NZ_JBHFLL010000206.1:0-15063 GCF_041928595.1 Microcystis sp. BLCC-F209 | reverse complement strand
GCTTAATCCTTTGCTTTGCTGTGCATTGTAGTCATGGATAAAATACCAAAGGGTTCCCCAACGTGATTCTCCATTTTTTTAGAGAAAGATAGACTCTCTCTCACCAGCCGAGAAATCCTTTGTCGAAAGGTATTATTTAATCTTTCAATATGATTAGTTTGACCAGTTTCTTTTCCGACGGGTCGATGACGTTTACTAGGAATTACTGTCTTATAGGACTCCCAAAAGTCTGTGTAAGCAACCGCGCATTGTCGGTAAACACCTGGTAAACTGGCCCCAAAGTTTTTGGCTCTTCTGGTTTCTGTGTGGAAATGAGGTCTATACTGATGGGTTTTTCCATAAAATAGTCCTAAAAGTGTTGCCTAGTAAGCATTTCACGATTCCATAAGCAAAAATTATCACACAAAGTCGAGAAGAGCCGATAAGGTAGATAAGAGATTTGATAAGATAGAAGAACGGTTGACGAAAGTGGAAATAGGACAAGTCGAACTCAAAGGGGAGATTAAAGCCTTAGATGAGCGACTAACCACAGAAATTAAAGGGTTAACTGCAAGAGTCGCCTATCAGGAATTTACCAATTGGGGGATTCTCATCGCTCTGGTTGTGGCCATTTTAGGAGGGGCTGCTAAACTTTTTGGTTTTTGCCCCAATCCCTAACAGCGATCGCCCTAAGCTGCTGTAGAATTAACTTGACAAATATAAAAACGCAGCCGAAGACTCTCTGGGAAATGCAGTTAAATAATTGGATGGCAACCTAAAAACATGAGTGAATTAACTATTCGTCCAGCTAAAATTAGTGGTGTCATCCCAGATTCGATCGCCGCCGAGGTGGGTTTTGAAATCGGGGATGCGCTCGTCTCTATTAATGGTAATCGTCCCCGGGACTTAATCGATTATCAATTTTTATGTGCCGATGAATTTTTAACCCTAGAAGTGCTTGATAGTCAGGGCAAAACTCACCAAGTAAAAATAGAAAAAGATTATCATGAAGACTTAGGTTTAGAGTTTGAAACTGCCCTTTTTGATGGCTTAATTCAGTGCAATAATAAATGTCCTTTTTGCTTTATTGACCAACAACCAGAGGGCAAAAGAGAAACTTTATACTATAAAGATGATGACTATCGCCTAAGTTTTCTCTATGGCAGTTATTTAACCTTAACTAATCTCACCTCAAAAGAATGGCAACGGATCGAAAAGATGCGAATCTCACCGCTTTTTGTGTCCGTTCATGCCACGGAACCCGATCTGAGGATTCGTCTCTTAAAAAATCCCCGCGCTGGTCAAATTGTAGACCATTTAAAATGGCTACAAGCCAGACAATTACAAATTCACGCCCAAGTGGTAGTTTGTCCCAATATTAATGATGGAATTCATCTCGAAAGAACCCTGTTAGATCTGGTTTCTTTTCATCGGGGAGATATTCCCTGTGTGGAGTCGATTGCCGTAGTTCCCGTGGGATTAACCCGCTTTCGTCCCCAAGAAGATGAATTAATTCCCGTTAGCCAAGAAAAAGCGCGAGAAGTAATCGAACAAGTCCAAACTTTACAGAAAAAATTTCGTCAAGAATTTGGCAGTAATGTGGTCTGGTTAGCCGATGAATGGTTTTTAATTGCCCGAGTCGATTTACCCCCTCAATCTCACTACGAAGACTATCCCCAAATCGGTAACGGGGTTGGCTCGATTCGTCAATTTATTAGGGATTTCCAGAAGACAGCTAAGAAGTTATTACCTGCTCAAATTACCCCCTCTAGACGGTTAATATGGCTAGTGGGCAATGCGGTAGAACAAGCTTTTAAACCCCTAGTTAAACAGTTAAATAAGGTGCGGGGTTTAACCGTGGAATTAGTGGCTTTAAATAGTGATTATTGGGGGCAGGAAATCACGGTTACGGGTTTATTAACCGGGCAAGATATTCTCAAGGGATTACAAGGTAAAAATCTTGGGGATGGGGTTTTATTACCCTCCCTCATGCTCAAGCATGGGGAAGCGGTATTTTTAGATGATATCACCCTAGAAACTGTTATTAATCAGTTAGGAGTCCCTATTTATCCAGTCCTGGGAGTGGAGGAATTAATTAAAACTTGTCTTACTCTCAATCCCTTAAACAAATCCTAATCTTGAGAATAGACAATTATCAGTAATCGGTGATCAGATTAGGTGCATCTCCTATCTGTGACTTTCTCTCACATATAGGTGAGCAGCAGAAGTTATTATAGCACTTTTCACGTTACTGAGGTATCGACAAGTTTTGCCAACAAGGGGTTTAAGCCCCTTGCCTATACCTCATTCTGATAAAAACTGCTATATTATACTAAATCCGTTGAGTATAGGCTACTTATAGAGGAGAGGCACTCATGCAACCGGCAAGAGGCAAAAGGGGAAATAAATAATCAGTTTTTAATAACTGGATTTAGTATTAATCATATTTTTTAAGAATTCGCTTTTTATTGCCGTTGAATTTGGCTTTGGCGGGGATTTATGCGGGTTGGATGATTTTTTCTGCTTCGATTTCAAAGCTGGCTTTTTTGCTTTTCTTGGCCGAGCCTGGCCGTTTTCTTTGCCCTTGTGACTTGGGTTTTTTTTCGTTGAGTTGACTGGCCCCTATCTTGGGTCGGCCTGTGGGCTTTTTTGTTTTCTAAGTTCGGCTTCGAGTTGAGCGATTCTTTCTTGCTGCTTTTTTAGCTGTTGAGAGAGTTGGTCAATGGACAGGAGAACCCTTGCTCTTTCTTGATTCCGTTTCTCTCTCCATCGGTCTAAACCTGTATTAGACATCTCCAAAATTCAGGCCAGATTGAGGTTAATTGCTGGAGATGTCTATTTTACTGCAAGGGAATCAGGAGCCACCCAAGAGCCATTGGTTCGCCACCTCAGTTTCCCCCCATGGGAACTGCCTGACTTCAGCGGCGACAAAGTGGGAAGCCAGACTTTCAATCAGTTTAACCAGAGTGGAATCAGTCACCACGGCAACTTTACTGACGTACTTGTGATGGTCGCGTATCAGCCGGAAATGAGCAATCAAGGCACCAAAACTCTCCCAGCCGGTGAAAGTAGGTACTTCGATGATTACGCCAGCAAGGCCGCCAGTGGCTTCAATGTGGGGATCCACTGCCTCCGCAATCTTGACAAAATCTTCCGCCGCAAGTGCAGATTTAGGTTGCATATAGAGAATGCTATGCGCCGCGTCTAAATTATAATCTATCATAGTTTGCCTCTCCCAAATGGTCGAAGTCTAACTATATGCTATCACAAATAGTGGGACAAAGATTGAGGCAAAATCAATAAGCGATCGCAGAAAATAACCACAAAGACACAAAGGACACAAAGATTAGGCTGGTTAATTCTTCTTCCCATCCAATCAGAATTGGGGTGGATTAGGCTGTGCCTAACCCACCCAACTGGACTTTATTTGAGGGGTAATTTTCTAGCTGTTAACTAGGTTAAAGATGGCATAGCCAACGCATAATTGAAACCAGTTGATTATCATTGGTTAAGTTAGCGGCATTGGTGAGTTTTTTCGTCTCTAATTGCTGATAAATTTCCCTAGCCATTTTTGTTTCAATAGCAGCGCCGATAAAAAAAGTATAAGGATGCTTAGAGATTTTTCTAAAAGCATCATCAATTCTCTGCAAAGCAGTACGAGCAGTTTTCCAATGTTCATCTGATCCTGCGGGATCAATCCCACCTTTCAATTCTCCCAAAGCAATGTATAAATCAGCAGATTGTAAGGTTTGTTTTTTGATTTTTTGATTAGCTAATTGCGTCGAATCACATTTTAAAAGGCACAAATCAATATTGTTGTTATTAACAATGGGAACGTTGACATTATAAATTATTGTTCTTGGTTGGCTGTTATTTAACCAGCTAACACCTCTAACCAAGATTTCTAGATTAGGTGTCATTTCTTCAGCTTCTCTCCATTGATTATTACTAGAATTGAGCCAATCATAAGCAATCCCTGCTACTCTTAAAGTTGCTAATAGAGAACGAGTAAATTTACTTTGAGCTAAGGAGCCACCCGCGTTTCTCATGATTCTTCCTAAAGTGTCACCCCGAATCAATAGAAATCTATAGACTAACTCCTCGACAAAATTAGTCCCCGCAGGTTCCAGAAAATTGACAATTAATTCTTGAATTGCTTCTACCTTATCTTGGGAATGTAAATAATTTTTAGCCTTATCAGAAATTCCCGATGCAGTTAATAAAGCCGCTTGAATATCTGGGATGTTTAGTAACTCTCTAGGATTGTTTACGGTTTGGGCAATAATTTTTAAGGTTCTTGCTTCTGCAATTAAAGGAGTAGCTCTCTGATTTTTTTCTAAGGCTAGAGCAATAAATCCTGAACGGATAGCTTCATAGGTAGTCTCCAAATCACAACTTTGGTTTAAATGCAAGAGATAGGGTTTTTCCATTAAGGCTTTCTCCACACATAAATACATTTTCTTAAAGATTCTCTACCATGACATCCCATTTGCTGACTACTATTACCTTTTCCCTGAGGAACTACTAAAATATTTTCTACTTTAAATCCAATTTCTTCGGCAATTTTTGACAAAATTCAATCTACAGAAATACTAGCCCCCGCATAGCGCACGTTATCATTAATCATACAGAAAATACCCGAGGATTTCATAACCCGAAAGCATTCATAAATTAGACAAGACATTTCCAGAAAATACCCTCTAATCATCCGAGGAATACCATGGTTATTTAAGGCCTTGCTTGATTTTAATTCCTCTAAATAACCTAGGATACTTTCTAATAATTTTTGACGATCAGTTATGGCAATGGCTGGCGACCAATGTTCATTGATTTTTAGTAACTCTTTGGGTTTATTTTCAACAGTGCAACTAAGCATTTGTTGACGTAATTGTTTTAATTGTAGTTGATCTATTCCCAACAGAGCCAATTCCAAAGCGTAGATACGAGTATAATCATAGCGATTACAATAAGGAGGAGAAGTAATAATAGAATCGTATTTTTCTGACGAAATCTCTGGCAAAATCTCAAGACAAGAACCTTGATATAGTTGAATTTTTCCCCGAGGATAATCTCTAGAAAAAAGTTCCAATTGTTGCTGACTAGGCTCTAAATCTGCGAGAATTTCTCGTAACTTGCTATGTAGGGCAATTTTAAAGTCTAAAATTTTTCCTTTGTCAAATATATTTTTACCCTGTTGTTTACCAGAACGATAATCCCAACGGAGGTATTGACCATCTTTTCTAGTATAGCTAATTGATTCGAGAATAGAAAGTAAGGCAAATTTTAAGATCGCTTGCACTTGCTCATTCTCTTGGGCAATCAACCCTAAGTAACTTTCTATACAAGCCTGATTTTCTTGGGGATATGCTCCTTGAGTAATTGGTAATTCTAATAACTTAACTTTGTCATCTACCTGTTGCCAAAGGCTATGGTTAGACCAGTACTCTAGACGATGTATATCATCACTATTTAAGCCATTTTCTAAAATTTGTCTAGTAATAATTAATTCTTGTCCAATCGGCAATAGTTCTATTCCATCTGCTGATAAACCCCTGGCCGCCGCCGCAAATAAAGTTGTTCCGCTGCCGGCGAAAGGGTCTAGTATTTTTCCTTGTTTGATACCATATTTTTCTAGGAGATAAACTATCAGATCAACGGAAAAACCCTCTTTATATTTATACCAGCGATAAACCGGTTGGTTCTTATTACCTTGAAAACTCACTAGGGTACGAGATAATTGCTCAGAATCAAGTAATTTGTCTTGAAAATAATTAAATAATTCTCGATCGAGATTGTTGATTTCTAACAATCTTTCTGCTACATCAACTGAACTATTAATCATTTAGGTTTACTGGCGAAATTGCCGAAAAATAATTATCAGAGTTTATCTTTATTTGATTGGTAATTTTAATCGGTGGGGAAAGGGCGATACTTAAGGGTTAATTCTCGCACCGATTCCCCTAGATTTAATCTCAATCCCCTAGACAAATACCCAAACCCCTGGCGGTTTTGACTAAAGTTTCTTCGGGATCGACGACGCGATAGGTTTTAATCGCCTCCTCAATGGGAACACTGACCACTTGCCGATTTTGCCAGGCCACCATGCGATCGAATTCTTCCCGAGCGATCAAATCCACGGCCGCCACGCCAAAAGCCGCCCCCAGTAAGCGATCGATCGGAGAAGGAATACCCCCCCGTTGAATGTGGCCCAGGAAAGTCACTCTCGTTTCGGCCCCAGTTTCCCTGGCAACTTCTTCCGCTAAATAGCGACCGATACCCCCGAGACGATCTTCCCCTAGGGCTTCCTTTTGCACTAGGCGATTGCCAGTTTCGGTACGCACAGCCTCGGAGACAATAATCAGAGAAAACTGTTTATCCAGACGCTGCCGTTGCCGGATCTTCTCGCAGATCTTCTCTAATCGGTAGGGAATTTCGGGAATGAGAATGATATGAGCCCCCCCCGCAATACCGGCAGCCAGGGCGATATGGCCGGCATCTCTACCCATAACTTCTAGAATCATCACCCGGTTATGACTAGCGGCGGTAAAATGGAGGCGATCGAGGGCTTCTGTGGCGATATTAGTAGCTGTATCGAAGCCAATGGAGACTTCTGTAGCTCCCACATCATTATCGATGGTTTTGGGGATACCGATCAGATTAATGCCTCCCTGTTGGGCAATACGGCGCAAAATCGCCAGACTACCATCGCCACCGATGCCGATCAGGGCATCCAGTCCCAGACTATGATAGCCGTCGATGATGTCCTGAGAGCGATCGATCAGGGTTCCATCCGGCATCGGGAAAGCAAAGGGATCCCCCTTATTGGTAGTACCGAGAATTGTTCCTCCCATCACCAACAGGCGATCGACTCCTTCAATGTCAAAGATAGTGGTTTTGGGGGGACGGTTAACTAATCCGTTCGTTGCTTCTCGAATACCCACCACTTCCCAGCCATAATTGCCACTGGCATGGTGGACAACGGCACGAATGGCGGCATTTAAACCCGCACAGTCGCCACCACTGGTGAGAATTCCAATTCGTTTTTTTTCACCCATAGGTTTTTGTCAGGAGATCAACAAATCTATATTTAGGGAAAAGTTGCGGATAATGCCTGAAAATTAAGAAAGTTTCTAGATCGTCCCTGACAGCTAGGGGAAAAATCCGCCCCTGTCCCCTCAGTCCCCCTAGCAGGAAGTTTGACCCACCTCCGGGTTTTTAACTTTAATACTGGTCAATCGATCACGAGCAGGGTATGCAGGGCGACACGGATCCCCATTATGCTAGAAAGTATATAGCAATCTTAGGGCATTTGTCAACCCTAATATACAGAAAATTTTCTGATAACTGATAGCCAATCAATTTAACTATTTACTGCTTGCTGAAGACGGGATAGATCCCAACCTTTTTGATTGAGAAGTAGCCAAGACTGCATTAAATCCGGACCGTGTAACTCCCCCATCAAAGCGGCGCGTAGAGACTTCATCACCAGACCTTTTTTAACCCGATGGGCTTTAGTTGTGGTCTCCACAATTCCCTTAGCAACTTCTCCAGTCAAATCGGGAGTAATAGCGGCGAGAATATCCTTGATAATATCCTTAACTCCCTCTAATTGTAATTGACTTAAAGCCTCCTGATTATAATTAGCCAGAGGGGTTAAAAGTAAGCGACTTTCAGCAACAGCATCGCTTAAACGAGTTAAACTCGGACCGATGAGAGTAGCCAAACCGATCAACCAAGCTCGATCGGTTTCAGCAGCAAAATTATACCCTGCTTCTTGCCAGTAGGGGAGAAGTAAAGGCACTAATTCCTCACCGGTTAAACGATGGAGATATTGACTATTAATCCAATCTAATTTAGTCCAGTCAAATTTTGCCCCCGCTTTATTTACCCGTTCTAAACTAAACACTTCAGCGGCCGCTTCAAGGGTAAAAATTTCTTCAGTGGAATCGGGAGGAGTCCAACCGAGGAGAGTCATGTAATTAACCAAAGCTTGCGGCAAAAAACCCAGTTTTCGGAAATCATCGATCGAAGTGACTCCATCCCGTTTAGATAACTTACGACCCTCCTGATTTAAGATCAAAGGAGTGTGGGCAAACTCAGGCACTTTTGCCCCCAAAGCTTCGTATAAAAGAATTTGTTTAGCCGTATTAGCGATGTGATCTTCCCCACGAATAACATGGGTAATTTCCATATCGATATCATCAACAACTACCGCTAAATTATAGAGAGGCTGACCGAAGTTTTCCTCGGCATTTTCCGAGGTACGAGCGATCACCATATCCCCCCCCAAATCACTACCTTTCCAGATAACTTTTTCCCGGATTAAATCCTGCCAAATAATTTCTCGATCATCGTCAATAATAAAACGAATTACTGCTTTTCTCCCCGCTTGCTCGAATTGCGCTTGTTGTTCGGGGGTGAGATAACGATGACGATTATCGTAACGGGGGGCAAGATTGTGGGCTTTTTGTTCTTCCCGCATTTTTTCCAATTCTTCCGGGGTACAATAACAACGATAGGCTAAACCTCGATCGAGCAGGGTTTGAATAGCCTGACGATAATAATTAAGGCGTTGAGTTTGAAAAAAAGGACCTTCATCCCAATTCAGTCCTAACCATTGTAGGCCCGCTTGAATATTTTCCGTATATTCTGGTCGAGAACGTTCTAAATCTGTATCTTCCACGCGCAAGATAAATTTACCCCGGTGATGATGGGCAAAAAGCCAGTTAAACACGGCTGTGCGTGCGGTTCCAATGTGTAAATTTCCCGTGGGACTGGGGGCAATACGAACTCTAACTGTCACGATTTAACTCCTAGGTTTTTTGCGGCAACGATATCCCATATTATTGCAAATTCACCTAGGCCAACTGGCGAAATTAAGACAGTTTTTAGCCAGGGTTGCCAGCCGCAATTATCAGTTCTTTTGTACCGATTAAGCTCGGAGTGTTAGCCCTGAGTAACCGCACTGGGGAATCGAAGAACAATAAAACATCTTGGGGAATGTAAAAATATATAAAAGTATGTGAAGATTTGCGGAATGTCGGTTATAAACTTTGGAGATATCTATTGGTTTTATCTCTGATGTTGCGATTAATCACAATGTTTGAAACTCTATTATCTTCGATTTTGCTTACCCAGTCTGATTATTTCCATCTGACTCCCACTAATAAGGTGGCAGTGGAGAGAAGAATTGCCGAAAAAAGTTTTGTTTCCGATCCTCAGATTAATCCTAGGGAAATCTCTAGTATTTTGAATCTTCAGCCCCAATGTGGTGCGAATCCTGCTAATTCTCAGATTCAATGCACTTGGAAAGAAGGAAATAGACAGATAAAAGCCTATTGGTTAAAGCCTTGGCGCTTTCAGCGCTGGGAATCTAGGGGATTCTAGCTATATCTTGAGATAATATCAGTTCTAAAAATGAATAGCTACCAAAGGGTGAGAAAGGAACAACAAACTCTCAAGAATTGAAGTTTCCCTCTCTGGGGAGAGGGTTTGAGGATAAGATATTTAAATAACCGTGTTATTTCGGTAATTTAGGCAGCGATTAAAGATTTGCTCAAAGGTTGCCAACGGAAATATCTTTCCCCACCCAATTCGAGGACAAATTTTAACCGGGGTTCCTGTTGACTAAGACTAATTAAGTATTGTTTTTCTTCCGAGGATAAAACAAAACTTTCAATAATCCAAATCACTAAACCTTTAGATTTGGGTGGTAAATTTTCCAATTGATAGGTAGCAATGGGAGGAATAAAATAAACCGGTCCCACGGCTGCTTCCCGACCAATATTTTTTTTACCTAAATGGGGGGGACGGACTCCATGAATGCCGGTAAGATAGGCACTTAAATCCCCCAGACCTCTAGCGGTGATATGCAGGACATTGTAACCAGTGGCCCGCAAACGTCTTTGATAGCGTCCCTCGTAACCCCCTTCTAAGGGTGCGTAAACCCCTAAAGCACCGTATTGTTCCAGATCGCGAATAAATGGTTTTCCTGTGGTCAGTAGTGCCATAGCTAGTAAAAAAATCTTTTTCCCTATAATCGCACGTTTTGTTAAGTTGTGGGTCAGGTGAACAGAGAAAGACTTAAGATCAAAGATAGAGGGGGACAATCGCTACTCTCTCCCGAGGAGGCAATATGTTTCACGATCTCCTTTATCCCAACGGACTGCTTTATGTCCTGATTAAACTAACTGTTTTAGCTTTAGCAGTCTTGCTCTGGTTTATGGTCGTTTCGGCCCCAGCTGTCTGAAAAGATGCTGCTCTTGTCTCAGGTTAGCCTTGTCTTCTACAATTAGCGTTCTATGCAATGGCTAAATTTTGCCGATGACTCCTGTTAAATTGCCGATCGCTCCTTTTCTGAAACCCAACCTAACCACTAAACTCCTAGGGGTTGGGTTGGTATTGACAATTATTTTTATCCTGATTGCCCTGTTTTCGCCCCTTCTGCAAGCGATCGGCCTGGTTCAGGATCCAACCGACATTTTAAGCAATTATCCCCTACAAGCCCCCAGTTTTGCCCATTGGTTCGGGACGAATGTGCGCGGTTATGATGTCTTTTCCCGCACCCTATTCGGGGCCCGGGCGGCCTTGTCCGTGGTATTTTTGGCCACAGGATTATCTTTAGTCATCGGGGTTCCTTTAGGGTTAATTAGCGGTTATTTGGGGGGTAAGATCGATCGCGTTCTCCTCTTTCTCATGGATACCCTCTACACCTTGCCGGGGTTATTATTATCGGTGGCTCTCGCTTTCGTTTTGGGTCGTGGTATCGTCAATGTCGCCATCGCTGTTAGCATTGCCTATATTCCCCAATATTTTCGCGTGGTCAGAAATCAAACCGCCAGCGTTAAAAATGAGTTATTTATCGAAGCGGCCCGAGCGATCGGCGCTAGTCCTAGCCGGATACTATCAAAATATCTTTTCTTTAATGTCGTCCAGAGTGTCCCGGTTCTTTTTACCCTCAACGCGGCGGATGCGATCTTGGTTTTAGGCGGTTTAGGCTTTTTAGGCTTAGGATTACCAGAAGAAGTGCCGGAATGGGGTCATGATCTCAAGGAAGCTTTGGCGGATTTATCTACGGGTATCTGGTGGACCACTTTATTTCCCGGATTAGCGATGACCACGATGGTGGTGGGTTTATCTCTCTTGGGAGAGGGGTTAAGTGAAATTTTTAACCCCCTGAGTCGTAAACGCTAAAAGCGCGGGCCAGAGTTCGGGGGAAATCAACTCAGGACCCCGCACCCTCAGCCTCTCTGTCCAGTAACGATGTAGGATACCCTTTGGGCGATATTGGTGGCATGATCGGCCATACGTTCTAGATGACGGATTAGTAAAGCCATCAGCAGGATCGGTTCCACCACACCCTTAATATCTCTTTGATGGGCGAGAGTGTGGTAAAGATAGTCATAGGCTCGATCGACCGTATTATCTAGCTCTTTGACCTTTGGACCAGCTTCTTGATCGAGGTCAGCCAGGGCGACCAGGCTCGTGGCTAACATATACTGAGCATGGTGGGACATGGCCTCGATCTCACTCATACAATCGTGGGGAGTATAGGCGAATAACTTGAGCGCTATTTCGGCTAAATCCTTGGCATAATCGCCGATCCGTTCCAAATCGCGCACTAATTGCATAAAAGCACTTAAAAGCCGCAAATCTTGGGCTACGGGAGCCTGTAGAGTCATGAGAGTGGCACAATCTAACTCGATTTGACGATAGTAGCGATCGATTTCCTTATCGAGGGGGGCGATTTTTTTCGCCATTTCCAAATCCCTAGCAAAAAGGGATTGATGGCTAAGACGAAAGGATTCTTCGACCAAGGTTCCCATTCTCAGCACATCCTGTTCCAATCGCTGGAGAGAACGAGCGAAATAGGTGCGATCGCGATGATTGGTTTCTTTGGATAGGCTCACGGTCAGATTCGCTTAACATAAAACTACTCTTTCTCTACAGTCATAACAAGAAAATTTTAGATTTTACACGGTTGTCTAGAGAACTTGACAGATTTTTTTCTCCCCTCTCCCCAATTCATAATTCATAATTCATAATTCATAATTCCCACCTAATTTTTTTGACGGGGGAGAGTGACTTGTAGGCGAGCGCCGCCGGTGTTAGGATCATTTTGAGCGACGATCGAACCGCCATGGGCTTGAATAATCTCTTTGGCAATCGATAAACCTAAACCGGTACTATAATCCTTTGTGCCTTGTTTTTGACGGGTGCGGGAAGGATCACCGCGAAAGAGGCGATCAAAAACGTAGGGGAGATCCGCTTCGTTAAATCCTTTCCCGCTGTCGATAACGTCAATTTTTAGCCATTTTTCCCCGATAGTATCGGATATTTCCCGAATTTCTAGGCGAATTTTCCCCTGATCGGGACTATACTTAATGGCATTATCAAAGAGATTCAGGAAAACTTGCAGCAGACGAGAATGATCCACTTCCAGCGTCCAATCCACCGGAGAGGAATAATCTAAGCTAATCTGTTTTTGGGCGGCTATTGGGGTGACAGTCTGCCAAGCAGCGCTGATTAATTCCTCTAGATTAATTATCTGGTATTGTAAAGATCGCCCCGCATCCGCTTGTAATTCACTGATTTCTAGCCAATCGCAGACTAATTGACTCAAACGCTCCACTTCTTTCCCCATTTGTTCTAACCAGCGTCTTTCGGGAGCTTGGAGGCGTTTTTGTAAAGCTTCGGTAAGGAGAGAAATGGAGGTTAAGGGAGTGCGTAACTCGTGAGTTAAGTCAGAGAAAGCTCGCTCGCGATTTTGCGATAATTCCACTAAAGGCTGTCTATTTTCGATAAATACAGCGATTTGACCTTCTGGCAAGGGATAACCGTAACCCTTCAAGGCAATCGATTTAG
Organism: Microcystis sp. BLCC-F209; assembly: GCF_041928595.1. Classification (NCBI taxonomy): domain Bacteria; kingdom Bacillati; phylum Cyanobacteriota; class Cyanophyceae; order Chroococcales; family Microcystaceae; genus Microcystis; species Microcystis sp. BLCC-F209. The sequence continues at coordinate 2,220 of NZ_JBHFLL010000206.1, read as the reverse complement.
GAGCAATCACTTGGCGATCGCTAATAGGGGTGACAGGATAATTAGTCGGGTAAAAAGTCCAAGTTTGCACCTGTGGACTCTGTTTTTGGCGAGTTTCTTGAATTAATTGATCTAATTCGTAGGAGCGCACCAATTCTAGCAGCAGACGTACCTGATCTGGCTGCCAGCGATCGAGTTTTAAGAGGGTTATTGCCTGTTGATTGCACCAGAGCAGTTGATTATCGGCATCCACATGAAGATAGGCGATCGGCGCTATTTCTAGCAAGGATTTCTGAATTTCTAAGCTCTTTTCTCGCTCTTGCAGACTTTGGGAGAGAAACTGTAATTCTCGACGCACTAGGGAGGTAACGGGAAAAGAAGCCGACAAATCCGCCGAATCCGAGAGAGCGCTCAGGGTTCGCTTTAACTCTCTATTTAAGCGTGAGACTTGCCAGTAACAAATACTCAAACCTAAAACTACTCCCAAAATAAAAGCGAAAATAGTCATTGTCTGCGCGAGCGGCGATCGCTAATCGGGAAAATATAATCGCTCACCTAGCCAAAACGATAACCGAAACCGCGTACAGTAATCAGGTATTCCGGTTGACTGGGATCGATTTCTAGTTTTTCGCGTAACCAGCGAATGTGAACATCGACGGTTTTGGTGTCTCCTAAAAAATCTGGTCCCCAAATTTGTTCAATTAACTGCTCTCTTGACCAAACTCGGCGCGGATAACTCATAAATAGGTCGAGGAGACGGAATTCTTTAGGAGAAAGGTTAATTTCTTCATCTCGCACTGTCACCCGACATTCTTGGGTATAGAGAAAAACATCGCGGAATTTCCGCACGGGAGCAGCCGCTAGAGAAGTAAATCCTTGACGACGAATGAGAGCGCGACAACGAGCGACTAATTCTCGCATACTAAAAGGTTTAGTCAGATAATCATCAGCACCCACTTCTAAACCCAAAACTCGATCGGTTTCGCTGGCCTTAGCACTTAAGATTAAAATCGGGATAATATTGCCGTGATAGCGCAACAGACGGCAGATATCAAGACCGTTGATTTGGGGTAGCATTAAGTCCAAAACGACCAAATCAAACCGAGACTGACCGTGATTGGATTCCTGACTTTGCAGTAATTCTAGGGCAGCGCGACCATCACTAACACCGAGCGCCTCGTAACCTTCTTCTTCCAAAGCCAAAATAATCATATCCCGAATCACTTCTTCATCTTCAACGATTAAAATCCGATGATTGGGAACGAAATCCGTACTCGCCGACAAGGGGGGGTTGTCAAGGGTTAACATAAAAATACTTGATTATTCATCTTGATTTTATCTCAATTTGTCAACTGGCAATCGTTTTGGGGGTAGAGCCGAATGTTATTACAGTTATCTACCTGGTTAGAGGTGGAATCCTATCTAGAACAATCTCAGGGAATTATTATTCCCATTGGTTCCACGGAACAACACGGGCCGACGGGACTGATTGGTACAGATGCTCTGTGTGCAGAGGCGATCGCTAAAGGAGTAGGGACACGGGTAGGAGCAATGGTAGCACCCACCTTAAATGTGGGTATGGCCCTACATCATACGGCTTTTCCAGGTACGATTAGCCTTCGTCCCAGCACTTTGATTCAAGTCATCCTCGACTATGTGACTTGTTTAGCTAGAGCCGGTTTTCGTCGATTTTTCTTTATTAATGGTCATGGGGGCAATATTGCCACCCTAAAAGCCGCTTTTTCGGCAACCTATTATCATTTGGATTCCCTCAATTTGCCTAACACAAACGAGGTTAAATGTCAAGTGGCCAATTGGTTTATGGTGCGAGAAGTTTATCTTTTAGCCAAAGAATTGCAGGTCGAGCAGGAGGGTTCCCACGCTACACCGAGCGAAGTGGCGTTAACTCAGTATCTTTACCATGAGAGCCTTAAAAACGCCTTTTTATCCGAAAAAGTGGCTTCTGGTCATGATATTTACGGTGCGGCTAATTTTCGCCAAAATTACCCCGATGGTCGTATGGGGTCCAATCCTGCTTTAGCGACTCCCGAACACGGTCAGAGGTTCTATGAATTAGCTGTGAAAGAATTGAGTAATACTTAGGGTTTGCTGAATAAATGTGAAAACCTTGTTGGGTAAAACTTTTAGACCTTTTGCCCATCAAAAAGTGCCGACCCTTGGAGTGATTGGGGGGAAAATTCAGGTACTTTTTCCCTGAAAATTAGATAATTGACCAGATGA
>NZ_JBHFLL010000205.1:0-6342 GCF_041928595.1 Microcystis sp. BLCC-F209 | reverse complement strand
CTGGTATAAACGCTCGATTGGTGGTAGTTTTGCCAACTTGCGACTCCTACGCCAACGATGGAACTGTCCCCATCCTAACCAACTAGCGTAAGCGAGGACGACCCCCACTAAACCGCCGAGAATTCCCCCGAAAAGACTGCCAGAAATAAAGCGCCATAACCAGGCCAATAACTTACCGATGGTAACGATAACATTTTCCCAAATCAGACCGAGAAAACCCGTTACTGGAGAGGGCAACCATCCAGCTACCCATTGCCAAAATTGCTTGAGGACGCTAAAAGGTTCCGCTTGCTCAAAGGATGGGGGAATTAATTCGTGGCCCGGGATAGGATCGAAAGTGTACCAACCGTAACCAGGGAAAAACACCTCTGTGATGGCGTAAGCGTCCGTATTTTGGACAACATAAAAGCCAGTGAAAGGATTAAACTGGCCAGGGGCAAAACCGGTGGCTAATCGGGCAGGAATACCGATCGAGCGTAACATAATCGTTAACACGGTGGAAAAATGATCGGCGTAACCCCCCTGAAAACGAAACAAAAAGGCCGAGACTAAATCCTCATTTTCGGCTAAAAAGGGCAAATCGGTTTTTAATTCGTAGTTTTGCTTCAATGCTTGGGCCAAATATAGGGCCTTCTCGTAGGGAGAGGTTAAAGGTTTGGCAGATTTTGCCAGCAATTCCTCGGTTTTTTGGCGGACTTTCGGGGCAATTTCGGCAGGAATTTGTAAATAATAGTTGAGAATAGACTTAGGGTAGGTTTCTGGGGCCGATCGCAGTTGGCTGCGATTGCGTTCCGGCACTTGTGAGATTACAGTATAAGTTAGCCCTTCCGCTAATCCCCCCGGCGACCTTAAGCTATTTTCTCGGTCAAAAGATACCTGTCGAGTGGGAAAAAAGAGAAACTGGGGCCAAGTAAGAGCAGGGATAATATTCGGTAAACTGGAGACAATGCTGTAGGTTTGGACTACCTGATGGGTTTTGGCCTGGGTTGCGGGTAACGGCACAAAAAAGCGATAAGACCAACGATTGCGATTTAAATCCTCTACTTCTTGATCTCGCGAGATTTGCCAACCTTGACCAGTATAGCGATCAAAGGCCATCGCCCGCCAGAATCCGGGGGCTTGGGAACGTACCCGCATGACTGTCTGGGGAGTCATACTTCCCCGCAAATTTTGGTTAATTTGGCTGTTAAAACCGTAATAAAAGGTAGGATCTAACTGTCCTGACCCTGTAGTGGGACTATTACCGCCATTTACGCCACCATTCCCCGTTTCACCCTCGCGCACATAGCCGGGGTTAACGATTTGTCTGTCTCCCTGTTCAAAACCCTGATTTTCCATACCTTCGGGACTATTGACGGGAAAAGATTGAATTTGATAACCCGGAAAACGCGGCATCAGAGCAAAAATTGTCAATCCCAAGAGGAGAATTGTCAGAAAGAAAATCCCGAAACGTTTGGGAGAAAGGGGGGAATTTTCCGGGGAAACTAATTTTTTTGTGGCTAGATGCGGGGGTTTCCTTGAGAAGAAAGGGAGACTCTGATTGAGATTATCTAAACCTAAACGAGAACGATAGTCTAAAACTAGGGTAGGTAGGGATAAAAACAGAAAGAGGATTAACCAAGGCGCAAAAGCAAGGGTTTGAGAGATTGTCCCGGCGACTCCCAAGAGAATTAAACCGATTACCATAGAATACCCTAAATCTTTGCGTCGGGGCAGGTCAAAACTATGGAGAATTTGTAATTGAATTAGTAATTGTGTTAGGGCAATGCGACTATCCTGCATCGCAACTATATCACCCAAGAATAGCGCCAAAACTACCAACATTCCGATCGCTATACAAAATTTTGCCCCGATATTGCGCTTTTTCCTGCGTCGCCAACTCCAGATTCCGCCGATAATACTGAGAGGAACAGCCCAAATACTGGTATAACTATCGGTAGCCACATCCGTGGCGATAATACCGACGATTACTAACGCTTGCACCAGAATTCTTAAAATAATCGATTCCTCGGTTTCTGGCAAGGGAGAAGATTCTATCTTTTGCCAGAGGGTTTTTAAGGAAGGTCTTGGACGAGCGGCACTGCTAACCATAGGCTAAATTGGGAGAAGGATCAAAAAGTTAATTTTATGTTTCCCAGTTCTAATCTCGATCGCTCCATGGGGTAAAGTGGATTTTAGATGTCAGGAGATAGGGAGATAGGGAGATAGGGAAATAGGGTGATAGGGAAATAGGGAAATAGGGAGAGGGGAGATAAGGAGATGGGGAGATAAGGAGATGGGGAAATAGGGAAATAGGCAAATAGGGAGAAAAAAGCTGATGACTGATAACTGATGACTGATAACTGATGACTGATTACTGATTACTGATTACTGATTACTGACCCATGATAGCCGTTACCAACCCTGAAATTTTACCGTTGCTTCATCCCCTGATTGGACAATTAGCCACGGCAATTCTGTCCCACTGGGAAAATTATCTTGATTTGTCGCCCTTTGAGTTGCCGGAAGGTTTAGGCTATGTGGAGGGACGTTTAGAAGGGGAAAAATTAATTATCGAGAATCGCTGCTATCAAACCCCCCAGTTCCGCAAAATGCACCTAGAACTGGCTAAACTGGGCAATGGTTTGGATATACTTCACTGTGTCATGTTCCCCCGTCGAGAATATCCGCTGCCGATGTTTGGATGTGATATAGTCTCCGGCAAAGCGGGAATCAGTGCCGCTATTGTGGATCTTTCTCCCACCAGTAGCGATAAAACTCTCCCTAGTGCCTATAATCAAGCTTTAGCGGCTTTACCTGGGGCTGATTTCGCCCAAGCTCGTGATTTACCGCCTTGGGGTCATATTTTCTCCCAATATTGTCTGTTTATTCGTCCCGAAACCGCCGCCGAGGAACGACAATTTTTACAAAGAGTTACAGATTTCTTGACAATTCACTGCAAATGTGCTATGGAAAGTCAGCCCCTTTCCGGAGAAGAAGCGCGCATTTATTTACAGGGACAACGGGATTATTGTAGTCAACAGCAGAAAAACGATAAAACTCGGCGTGTACTAGAAAAAGCCTTCGGGTGGGAATGGGCAGAGCGTTATATGACGGGCGTTCTCTTTGATCTGCCCGATTAAGTAGGGAGGCACAATTATAGCGTTTTTCAGTCTGCTGAGGTACAAAAGTTATGGGTTTTAGGCAAAAGGCAAAAGTCAAAAGTCAAAAGGGAAGAAAAATATGTGTACCTCACTAGCTTAGGAAACGCTATATTTGTCGGATGGGTTAATGGTATAAAACCCTACACCCCACACCCCACACCCTGCCCCCACCGAAAAACTTTTTTAGCAAACCCTAATTAGGCCAGAAGTCTCTTGAAACTTAACAATATTAACAGACAAGGACGGGATAATAATTGCTAGATTGGGTTAGGTACAGTTAAATGTAACCGGGAGAACAAGCGAAAAAAGGCGGTTTTGCTAGGTAAAACCGTCAAAATACCTTAGCTTAATTTCTCGATTCTGACGATTAAATAAATATTAAAACAGCCGATGAATCTAACGAACTTTCCTTGGTTAACTGCCATCATCCTTTTTCCCATCGTCGCTGCTTTATTGGTTCCCATAATTCCCGATAAAGACGGTAAAACCGTGAGATGGTTTGCTCTGACGGTGGGATTAATCGACTTTGCCCTAATTATCTACGCTTTCTATAGCAGTTACGATTTCGCTAATCCCAATCTGCAATTAGTGGAAAGTTACCAATGGTTGCCCGAAATTGACCTAAGATGGTCCTTAGGAGCCGATGGCCTCTCCATGCCTCTGATTATCTTAACGGGATTTATCACCACTCTGGCTATCTTAGCGGCTTGGCCGGTCACTTTTAAACCGAAACTATTCTACTTCCTGATGCTGTTGATGTACGGGGGACAGATTGCGGTGTTTGCCGTCCAGGATCTGTTACTGTTCTTCCTCGTCTGGGAATTAGAATTAGTCCCCGTCTATCTCATCCTCTCTATTTGGGGCGGTAAACGCCGTCTCTACGCGGCCACCAAATTTATCCTTTACACCGCCGGAGGCTCCCTATTCATCCTTGTAGCGGCGCTGACGATGGCTTTTTATGGCGATACCGTCTCCTTTGACATGGTGACTATTGCTGGTAAAGACTTCCCCCTGAAACTGCAATTATTCCTCTACGCCGGTTTTCTGATTGCCTACGGGGTAAAACTGCCGATTTTCCCCCTCCATACTTGGCTGCCGGATGCCCACGGCGAAGCCACTGCCCCCGCCCATATGTTACTAGCGGGAATTTTGCTTAAAATGGGTGGTTATGCGCTCTTACGGATGAATATGGGGATGTTACCCGATGCTCACGCCGTTTTTGCGCCCGTTTTGGTCATTTTAGGGGTAGTTAATATTATCTACGCCGCCTTAACTTCCTTTGCCCAACGCAATCTTAAGCGCAAAATTGCCTATTCTTCCATCTCTCACATGGGATTTGTGCTGATTGGTATGGCTTCCTTTACCGATATTGGTACAAGTGGGGCGATGTTACAGATGATTTCCCACGGACTGATTGGGGCGAGTTTATTCTTTATGGTCGGTTGTACCTATGATCGCACCCATACCCTGATGTTAGACGAGATGGGCGGTGTCGGCAAGAAAATGAAGAAAGTTTTTGCCATGTGGACCACCTGTTCCCTCGCTTCCCTAGCTTTGCCCGGGATGAGCGGTTTTGTGGCGGAATTAATGGTATTTATTGGTTTTGCCACCAGTGATGCCTATAGTCCCACTTTCCGCGTCATCATCGTCTTTTTAGCGGCTATCGGTGTCATTCTCACCCCGATTTATCTCTTGTCCATGTTGCGAGAAATTCTCTACGGGCCGGAAAATAAGGAATTAGAAGAACACCATGCCCTAGTGGATGCGGAACCCCGGGAAGTCTTTATTATCGCTTCTCTATTAGTGCCAATTATCGGCATTGGACTCTATCCCAAAGTAGCCACGACAATTTACGATGCTACCACCAATAAATTAACCGCCCTAGCGCGTAATTCTGTCCCCAGTTTAGTGCAACAGGCAAAGGCAAAAACCCCCAGTTTCTCCCTTTATTCCCTAAAAGCCCCCGAAATCTAAGGATTTATCAGTTATCAGTTACCAGTTACCAGTTATCAGATTTGAGTTTTAAGTGAGCAGTATTAAATCCCACTTTCCGCACTTCTTAACATTCAATTGATAATTTTTACTAATATTAAATCCGGTTATTAAAGAATGATTATTTATTCCCTCTTGTGCATGAGTGCATGAGTAGAAAACGGGTTTCTCGGAGAAACCCGTTTTCTGTGCGTTACTCAACGGATTTAGTATTATTATACTTTTAATTGATTGTGTGATTATTTTAATGCGATCGCTACTGAGTACAGCCTGGAGAATTATTAGAATTAGTCCCCACTGGAGCAATCGCGCCGACAGAAGATTAGGCGGTCGCAACGCGCTCGCTACGCGAGACCGCAACATGGCAAAATATAGGAGTTTAGCTCATGTCTAACGAAACCGTGACTTATTCCCTAGAAGCTGTTCTAACAAGGATTGAGGGAAAAATAGACTCTCTACAAAGGGATGTTAACAAGCTAGAAATAGGACAATCAGAGCTAAAAGGGGAGATTAAAGCCTTAGGCTTTAAGGTTGAGGGCATCGATAAAAGATTAGAGAAAGTAGAAAACGAGCAATCTGTTTTAGTTAAGTCTGTTTCTGACTTACAGGGATTTCGGGGGTTAATTTTACCTCTAATTGTTGGGTGAATTAGTGCCGGTATCGGGGCAATAATCACCGTCAGTATCAGATTTTCTCTCCTCGGTGGCAAACCCTAAATAAGGCGATTATAACATAGCAAAATATAGGAGTTTAGCTCATGTCTAACGAAACCGTGACTTATTCCCTAGAAGCTGTTCTAACAAGGATTGAGGGGAAAATAGACTCTCTACAAAGGGATGTTAACAAGCTAGAGATAGGACAATCGGAGTTAAAAGGGGAGATTAAAGCCCTAGATGAGCGACTAACCACAGAAATTAAAGGATTAACTGCAAGAGTCGCTAATCAGGAATTTACCAATCGAGGGATTCTAATCGCTTTGGTTGTTGCCATTTTGGGAGGGGCAGCCAAACTTTTTGGTTTTCTTCCCAATCCCTAACAGATATCTAATTAGGAAGTTGCCGTTTTCTTGGCTCTTCTAGGTTCTGTGTGATAAGTTTAATTGACATAGGATCGATCGATCTTTGTGTCCTTTGTGTCTTTGTGGTTCGTTCCACCCCCTCGCTCTTGAGAAATGTATCTTAGAATACATTTTACCCACCAAAGCTGG
>NZ_JBHFLL010000204.1:0-6586 GCF_041928595.1 Microcystis sp. BLCC-F209 | reverse complement strand
TGATAACTGATAACTGATAACTGATAACTGATAACTGATAACTGATAACTGATAACTGATAACTGATAACTGATAACTGATAACTGATAACTGATAACTGATAACTGATAACTGATAACTGATAACTGATAACTGAAACTGCTTAAACCCAAGAATGGAGAGCGCGTAATTGGGGGGTTTTTTTAGCTTGGTGGCTCTGCATTCTTTGTAAAACATCATCGAGAATTGTCACCGCTTCCCGGATATATTCCCCCTTATTCAGCATGACACATTCGGCCCTTTCGGCCATAGCGGCATCGGTAATCTCGGCCCGGGAGGGAATACTTTTCTTGACCAGATTTTCTAGGACTTGGGTAGCCCAAATTACTGGAATATGGGCCGCTTCGCATAACCAGAGAATTTCCTCTTGAATTTCTGCTAATCTTTGATAGCCAATTTCTACAGCCAAATCACCCCGGGCAATCATCACCCCAAAAGGTTGTTTACCGGCGGCATGGATGATTAATTCCGGTAGATTTTTTACGGCTAAAGGTGTTTCTATTTTGGCCACAATTGCTTTTTGTCGCCAAGCATCCCCCAAACGACTTTGTAACTCTAGCTGTAGTGTCTCGATATCGCTGGCTTTTTGTACGAAAGAGTAACCGATAATATCGGCATTTTCGGCAATAAAATCTAAATCTTGCCGGTCTTTTGCGGTCAAAGGATCGATATTTAAGACCGTATCGGGGAAATTTAAGCCCTTATCTGCTTTGAGTTTTTCCCCTTTCTCCCTAGCGTGGGTAATTTTTAGTAAGAGACCTTCTGGCATTATGGCAATAACTTCAGCCCCGATATGACCATCATCAATCCAAACTTTCGCCCCGACGGGAATTTGGGGAATAATCTCCGGTTGGGAACAATTAGCCTGAAAATACTGAGGATGGGCAGTATGGGGCGGTTGGGTGGTTAAGAGGAGAAAATCCCCTTGATATAGTCTGGTTTGGGACTGGGGGGCTAAAATCTGTTCTAAACGGATTTTCGGGCCGGCTAAGTCCATATAAACTTTACAGGTATGTCCATTGACTAAATTTTCGGGATTTTTGACCGCCTCGCGCAGATTTTCGATCATTCCCTGCCACTCTTTGGGTCCATCATGGGCGCAATTAATGCGAATACAGTCCATCCCGCAACGCAGTAATTGAGCGATAAAATCGGGGTCGGTTGCCGCCTCCGTCGGCATTGTCACCATAATTCGCACCCGACGCCGGGGGGAAGGCAGGCCGAAAACTTCGGCGCTATGGGAGGCTAAAAGTTGATCTCCTTGGAAAAATGCCTCTAAAGGGGGATGTTTTGGCAATAATGAGGCTTCTTGATGACAAACCGCCCCTAAAGTGGCAATTACGGCATCGAGGGTCGGTAAAACTTTCGATTCAATCCGGCCGAGGGAAGATAATCCCCAGGGCATTAAAGCTAATTGTAAATCCCGGATATCTTCTTGTCTCAGGGCGAGATAATAGGCTAAATTACGGGTGCTAGGTTGAAAATTATCCTTTTCAATCAGGTTTTTCCACTGCTGCAATTTCTCCTCTCCTTCTACTGTCACAAAATGCCGTAACCTTTGCAAATGATGGAGGAGAGTTTGGGGATAGGATAATTGTTCTCGTTTGAGTTGTTCTGAGAGAGTTAAAGACATAAAATCAAGTAAAAATTAAAAATCGTCAATTAAGTAAGTGGTTTCAATTAAATTGAAGATAGATTTTAGGTTCGATCCCCCCTGCCCCCCTTGATAAGGGGGGTGCCGATAGGCGGGGGGATCTGACAACTTTTAACGCCTACCTACTTAAGTAAGTGGTTTCAATTAAATTGAAGATAGATTTTGTCCTTGATCCCCCCTGCCCTCCTTGATAAGGGGTGATTAAGGGGGGATACCCCTTGATAAGGGAGGTATCTGACAATTTTTAACACCCACCTACTTACTAAGGCAATACTCGCCTAGAAAATGATCACTTTCACCGCTCATATTGCTTTTGGCTGGTTATGGGTTCAGTTCTCAGGTATAATCTCTCTGTTTCTATACTAAGCAAATATCCCGCCTCTAGAAGTTAATTTTTGCTGCGATTTATGGCGGTTATCTTCATGGTGAGGTGGGAAGTTTTGGTTTTCGGGGTTCGCTGGTCGGTGTTCGATACTAGAAAAGCTAGGTTTATCGGTGAAAAATTATCGATAAGCTTCCCTGTCTTATACCTTTGATATTATTAAAATAATGGCGGACATTGGTTGAATCAATTATCTTTTTTGAGCTATATTCAGGCTGTATAAAGTGATTAGTAACTACAGTATTAAGTTTTATGAAGGGAGGGAATGCTCCAGAATCGCGACTATAATGAGTAAACAGATCATTCCTGTGTCGGCGAGAGCGAGAAAATATGTCTGCCACTGAATACGAAGCAATTATCGGTTTAGAAACCCACTGTCAACTCAACACCAAAAGCAAGATATTTTGTCCCTGTCCCACCAACTTCGATAGTCCCCCCAATACTAACGTCTGTCCCGTCTGTTTGGGTTATCCTGGGGTATTACCCGTCCTTAACCAAGAGGTCCTAGCCAGTGCCGTTAAACTGGGATTAGCTATCGATGGTAAAATTACACCTCATAGCAAATTCGATCGCAAACAGTATTTTTATCCCGACCTGCCGAAAAATTATCAAATTTCCCAGTATGATCTCCCTATTGTCGAACAGGGTCAACTAGAAATCGAGATCGTCGATAAAAAAACTAAGGAAGTTAGCCGCAAAATTATCGGCATTACCCGTCTGCACATGGAAGAAGACGCGGGAAAACTGGTTCATGCCGGCAGCGAACGTCTCTCCGGTTCCACCCATTCCCTCGTGGATTTTAATCGTACAGGTGTACCATTATTGGAAATTGTCTCGGAACCGGATTTACGCACTGGGGCCGAAGCGGCGGAATATGCCCAAGAATTAAGGCGTTTAGTGCGTTATCTCGGCATCAGTGACGGTAATATGCAGGAAGGTTCCCTGCGCTGCGATGTCAATATTTCCGTTCGCAAAAAAGGCACTGAAAAGTTCGGGACTAAGGTAGAAATTAAAAATATGAACTCCTTTAGTGCTATCCAAAAAGCCATAGAATACGAGATTGATCGACAAATTGAAGCGATCAAAAATGGGGAATTGATCGTACAGGAAACCCGTCTTTGGGAAGAAGCTACTCAACGGACGATTAGTATGCGGAAAAAAGAAGGTTCTAGCGATTATCGCTATTTTCCCGAACCGGATTTACCCCCCCTAGAAGTCTCCCCAGAACAGTTAAAAGCTTGGGCGGAAGAATTACCGGAATTACCCGCGCGTAAACGTCGTCGTTATGAAGAAGAATTTGGTCTTTCCGCCTACGATGCCAGGGTTTTAACCGATGATCGCACCGTGGCCGAATATTTTGAAACTGCTGTAATTGCGGGGGCAAATGCGAAATTAGTCGCTAACTGGATCAGTCAAGATATCGCCGCTTATTTGAATAATAATAAGCTGACGATCACAGAAATCGCCCTGCAAGCGTCAGACCTAGCCGAATTAGTTAAACTGATTGAAACCGGAACAATTAGTGGCAAAATTGCTAAGGAAATTTTACCCGAACTTCTCACCCAGGGCGGTTCACCCAAAGCGCTGGTGGAAAAGAAAGGATTAATACAAATTTCTGACACTTCTGCCATCGAAAAACTGATCGAGGAAATTATCGCCGCCCATCCAAGTGAGTTAGAAAAATTCCGGGCTGGTAAAACCAATCTTAAGGGATTTTTTGTCGGTCAAGTCATGAAAAAAAGCGGCGGTAAAGCCGATCCTAAATTAACTAGCCAAATCTTAGATCAAAAACTTTCTGGTTAGTTATATTCAGTGATCAGTAATCAGTAGAAATTATGAATTATGAATTATGAATTATGAATTATGAATTATGAATTATGAATTATGAATTATGAATTATGAATTATGAATTGGGGAGGGGGGAGAATAAATAAAAACACTCTCCCGAATACTGTCTCCTCTCTCCTGTTTCCTGTCTCCTGAGAGCTAAAATAACCGATAACTGAAAATGCCAAATTCCCCAACAAACTCGCAATTAAAGCCTAATAGCCCAAAAATTCTCGCTGTTGTCAACGGTAAAGGTGGTGTGGGTAAAACCACCACTGCGGTTAATTTAGCGGCAATTTGGGGGCAGAATCAGCGTGTTTTGCTGGTGGATGCGGATCCGCAGGGTTCCTCCACTTGGTGGGTGGAAAGAAATCAAGCGGGTATGGTATTTGATTTAGCCAAGCAAATCAATACAGAGAAATTAGGAGAATTGCGTCAAATTATCGAGTACGATCTGATCGTGATTGACACACCACCAGCTTTGCGCTCCGAATTACTTACGGCAGTAATAGCAGAATCAGATTATTTAATTTTACCGACTCCTCCCGCACCGATGGATTTAATGGCTTTAATTGACACGGTACGCACGGCAGTTAAACCCCTAGGAATTGCCTATCGGGTTTTATTAACAAAAGTGGATTCTCGTAGTCTTAAGGAAACTTTAGAAGCACAAAATACTTTATTAGAATTAGGTATTCCCGCCTGTCATGCTTTTGTCAGAAATTATAAGGCCCACGAAAAAGCCGTTTTAGACGGGGTTGCTATTACCAATTGGCGGGGTAAAAACGCCCAAGAAGCCAGCGCCGATTATCGTCGTGTGGCCGAAGAATTAGAACGGGATTGGTAGATTTATCGACAGGTTTTCTAAGCACAATATTTTTGCAGTAAAGAAATGACTAAATCTAGACCATCGGGCTGAACTTGAACAGTATAGGCTTCGGCTTCAATTTGTCTGCTAAAACCCTGATAATTCATAAAAAATCTTCTGGTCATTGCCGGGGGTTCTATACCTAAATTAAGAGCTTGAACTGTTTTGCCCCCATGACAAAGTTGAGCGGCATGGACAGCTTCATGAATTAATGTTGGTCGAGCAATACCTAAGTCAAAAACTAGGGGATGAATCCAAATCATTCTAGTTTTACTATCAAATAAACCGTAGGCTCCTCGCACTGGTGGCGGGGCAAGTTTGACGATAAAATTGTGTTTTTCTAGAGCTTTTTGCAGACGTAAAAAATCAGGATTCGCCGCTGATAAATTCTCTTCTGCAGCTAATTGCATTCCTAGAAAAACAGCAGCGATTGTGTAATAAATGCCCATCGGGTGATAGTTCCTATTAAAAAAATATCAAAATTAGCAGGAGGTTATTCATTGATGAATCGAACCATCGGGGAGAATTGTTCCTGTTAAAATTGCTCCAGTTAATTTCACCATAATACGCTTACCAAAGCCAATTTTTGCCCCGCGTAAATCTGCCGCCGACAGATCCGCCCCGCTTAAATCCGCCCCGATGAGATTGGCTTCCTGTAAATTTGCGCCTTTAAGGTTAGCTTCGAGGAGATTGGCGCGAAAAAGATTAGCTTTGTACAGATTAGCCTTTTCTAGGTTAACTTTGTGCAGGAAGCTATCGCTTAAGTCGGCATGGCTTAAATCTGCCCCGATGAGACTGCGACTAGAGAGATCTTTTTCTTTCAGGTTAGCTCCCTGTAAATCGGCTCCGTTTAAATCCCGATAGTGAGGGCGCCAGGCGGCATGATTGTGGACCTGATGGTTATTCTGGGAGTGGCTGTGTTGACTATGGGTTTGTTGACTATGGGTTTTATGACTATGGGTTTGTGAATTTTGGCTGGGTTGGCTAGGGTGAGGCTGATAGGGGGAGGCAGTTTTATAGGCGTGGGCGGGCTGTTTTTCAGTTTTAGGGGGGGAATTGGAGCGTTTAGGAGAATTTTGATGAATTTGCCGCAATTGTTCCCTAGCGTGGTTAATTTCTTGCAGTTTAGCGGTGGCTTTTTCCAAAAGACGCTGATTATCTTTGGGAATGCGATCGGGATGCCAAATAAACACCAAATCTTTGTAGGCTTGATTGATCTCGTCGAGAGATGCCCCATGATCTAACCCTAAAACTTTATAGTATCGCTCCAATTCTTTCATTATCGAAGTCCTAATACAAGGATAAAAGCATTAATGGCTACAATTTCTCTGAGTCTTGTCGGATTTTCTAGGAGAGGATTTCTTTCAGCATAATTTGACTCTCGGAGAGTTGCCATAAAATTTTAGAAAATGTCTGGTAATTAAGAAAATCTCGTTTTTCTATCCTGTTTTGGATCGTAACTGTATAGCACATAACAGCAAAACTAGCAAGTTTTTGATACAAAACTTAATTTTTGCTGTGGGGAAGTGGGGAGGTGGGGTGTGGGGAAGTGGGGAGGTGGGGAAGTGGGGAAGTGAGGAGGTGGGGAAGTGGGGAAATTGAACTAAAACCCCAAAACCCCAACACCCCAAAACCACAACACCTAAAAACTGCCGACCGCCGACCGCCTCCAGACTTCTGTATGATAAAACTTGTACCGATAGGATAAATAAAGGTTGTGAAATTTGGTCATTGGTTGGGGATTATCTGTTTAATAAATGATCTGTATGTATTGTGGCAGATTATACAGCTGTTATTATTGATTTTAAAGGCGATA
>NZ_JBHFLL010000203.1:0-14851 GCF_041928595.1 Microcystis sp. BLCC-F209 | reverse complement strand
AACGGTCATCTTCAAAAATAATAATTGTTCCTGTAGGAAGACGTTCTCCTTGTAACTGCCCTCGATTCCACATTCTCCAAGCAGTGTCATAACTGATCCCTTTTTTCTTAGCATAATCTGATAGTTTCATGTGAACTGCAACGTAAACTTGTACTAACCATATTAGCAGTTGTTTGCAGTCATTTGCATATATTTTTTACAAAACTTTACAATACTTAATAGAGCCGTAGATTAATAACATTGTCGTTAAAGTCATGGCCATAATTAGGGGGGCAATTTTGGCTAACCAGAAAGCCACGAAGATTATCCCGATTCCGTCAGCGAGTAAGATGGGTAAACGTGGCCCTATGCCATGGTCAATAATTTTTCCCGTGGTTGGCTGCAGTTGAATTTTGGCTAAACAATGAAACCAAATTTGACTAACTAAAACTATTAAAGCTCCCCATCCTATCCAGAGGGCAGCCACATAAAAGCCCGCTAATTCCAAAACAATTGTACTAATTGTGACCATAAAAAAGCGATCGAGGCGAGGATCGCTGGTTTTTTGCTGAAATTGGGCAATTTCTGCCAAGTCCACCGCCGCCATGCGTGCCTGTTCCATGCACATCCCCAGGGTACCTAGGGCAAGAATAGCAGCGGATAGGTTTTCCGGTGAGAAGATTTGGGAGATTATGCCTAAACTAGCCGGAAAAAACAGTAAAAAAAGGATCGTTCGTCTCATCTATTCGGGGTGGGGTCGGATTAAGATAAGAAATGCTCTTGACTTGATCATTTCTGTAATGTCTTGTTTGCCTCCTTTTCAAAATGCTCTCCTTCTCACCCAAGCTTTAACCCATCGTTCCTATGTCAATGAACAGTCGGAATTGACGGAAAATAACGAGCGCCTAGAATTTTTGGGCGATGCGATTTTGGCTTTTTTGGTGGGCGAACTATTGTATCAAAAATATCCCGCCATGAACGAGGCAGAATTAACCCGTTTGCGGTCAAATTTGGTCAAAGAAGAACAATTAGCGCAATTGGGTCTTGAAATCGGCCTGGGGGAGTTAATGCGTTTGGGTAAGGGGGCAATTAAAGATCGGGGGCGATCGAATCCTACCCTATTAGCGGACACTTTTGAAGCGATAATTGGGGCTTATTATCTAGATTCGGGGTTAAATGCGGTTAAAAATTATCTGCACGGGCTTTTTATCCCTGTAGCCTCTCATTTAGTCTCTCAACAATCGGAATCGTCATCTTTTATCGATGCTAAAAATCTCTTTCAACAGTGGGCCCTGGCCAATTTTGCCTCTAATCCAGAATATGCGATCATTGATGTGACAGGACCCCCCCACGCTAGGGAATTTACTGCCGAAGTGCGGGTTAATAATCTTCTCTACGGTACAGGTAAAGGTAAACGGAAACAGGATGCCACCAAAGCGGCTGCCGAAGATGCCTTAAAGCGCTGTCAATGGCAATAATAAATAAGGCCAAACCTACTTATCTTAGGGGCCACCAATTAACTTTATCCCGGGTGGCGCTGTACACTTCTTTTAAACCCTCGGCATCCAGTACCCGAATTAAATCCCCCGTCGATTCTGAGGCAATTAATCCCACGTTTTGCAATCCTTTTAATACCTGTTCGACGGTGCGTTGATTGAGTTGACAAGCGCGAGCAATCACATCGACGGATAAATCAAAAGTATAGATATTTTCGGCATCTGGTTGACTACCTAATTCTCTTTCTTGATAGATTAAAGCTCTGAGTAAAGTGGCTACAGCTTGGGGTGGATAGCTACTGCAATTAAGCAAATGATACTCGAATTTTTGCTGTAATTCAAATAACAAACAGTACCGTTGACGAAAACTTTCGTTATCGTTGTAAATCTTTTCTAGCGCCGATAAGGGAATTTTCAGGACGTGGGTAGTTTTATAGGATTCCACCAAACAGGGAAAGGCGCGACTGGCTAAACCATAACTAAAGGGTAAACTCCTCATGCCAAAACAACCGCCGGGGTAGGTAATGGCAATAATCCGGTCGAGGGGAGTGCTGCGGACGACGATTACACCCTCATTCAAAATCACATACAAAACATCTAGAAATTCATCGGGGAGAAAAGCCGTATAGACGGGACGATTGGAAAATAGCGTCTCTAGCTTGAGATTGTCGGCATCGAGATACTGACTTAACCAAGCTTCCTCTAGTCCGCGAAAGAGAAAACTCTGGTTAATCAGTTGTTGTAGGAGGGTTGTTTTTTTGGCTTTGACGCTCTTGCCCATAGTCTCAAACCTAGATGTAGCACTGATTCCATCTTCTCACAGTTTCTCCTGTTATCATCTTGCTTCAAGTTTGTTTTATAAATGTATTGAAATTTTGTTTTCTATGATGTAAGATTAAAATAGACATAAAAACAGATACAACCTCAGAGTAAATCTCAGGAGGACCGCCGATGCAGTCATCCCAGTCTTGTTTGTCCCTACTCATGGCAACTGTCCTGACGGGGGGAATGCTCGTGTCTTGCACCCCATCCCCCACCAGTAGCGGCAATGACAGTCAAAAACCCGTGACTGTGACACTTGTTTCCTATGCTGTCACCCAAAGTGCCTACGAAAAAATCATTCCCAAATTTGTCGAGGAATGGCAAGAAAAAACGGGGCAAAAGGTAACTTTTGAACAGAGTTATGGTGGTTCCGGTTCCCAAACTCGCGCCGTTATCGATGGTTTAGAAGCGGATGTGGTAGCGTTGGCTTTAGCTTTGGATACCAAGAAAATTGAGCAAGCGGGATTAATTCAACCCGGTTGGGAAAAAGAAGCACCCAATGACTCTATTGTTCATAAGTCTGTAGTGGCTTTTGTCCCTCGTGATGCCAATATTAAAATTAATAAATGGTCAGATTTAGCCAAGGATAATATTAAAGTTATTACCGCTAATCCCAAGACTTCCGGCGGAGCGCGCTGGAATTTTCTCGCTCTTTGGGGTTCGGTGACGCGAGCAGGAGGCAGTGAACAAGAGGCGCAAACTTTTGTCGAAAAAGTGTTTAAAAATGTGCCAGTTTTACCTAGAGATGCTCGCGAATCTAGTGATGTATTTTTTAAACAGGGTCAGGGAAATGTGCTAATTAATTACGAAAACGAGATGATTCTCGCTAACCAAAAAGGTGAGAATTTAGCTTATACTGTTCCCACCGATTACAATATTTCTATTGATAATCCCGTGGCGGTTGTTGATGCCAATGTGGATAAAAAGGGTACGAGAAAAGTGGCCGAAGCTTTTGTGCAGTTTTTATTTACTCCCGCGGCGCAAAGAGAATTTGCTCAGGTGGGTTTTCGTCCCGTTGAACCGACGGTAGCTAAAGAGTTTGAGAGTAAATTTCCTCAGATAAAAAATCTCTTTACCGTGCAGGATTTAGGCGGTTGGGATAAGGTACAAAAGCAATTTTTTGATGATGGAGGCTTGTTCGATAAAATTCTGACTAAAGCTGGGAAATCCTAAGGAGAAAAACCATGGATAATCAACCTCAATGGCAAACTATTAATCATCCCCAAAGTGACCTACATCTTGATCAATCTGGACTTGATCGCCCCACTTCCCGACGGATAAAAATTCGGGTTCCTAAACAGTATATTAACGAGCCAATTATAGCACGTTTAGGGTCTTTTCCTAGTCTAAAAGTGAATATATTTTCCGCTTTATTAGCTGCCAATAATAATCAAGATGGCTGGTTTGATCTACAACTACAAGGCAACTGCCAAGGTATAGAAAATGCCCTTTCCTATCTGGCAGATTTAGATGTAGAAGTTTGGTATGATTCAGCACAAGTTCTTGAAGAAGCGGACAATTGGTAATCTCTAGCAATAATTAACAATGGCTAACCCACAATTATCTTTATCTCCCAGTCAACCCCAGAAAAAAGTTTCTATTCCTTGGGTAATAACCATTAGTTACCTAGTGGTTTTGTTGGTTTTACCAGCAGCGGCACTATTTGCTAAATCCCTAACTCTTGGTTTTGCTGAATTTTGGCGCGTTGCCACTTTACCGATTTCTTTATCCGCTTACCAAGTCACTTTTTTGACTTCCTTAATTGCCGGACTGATAGACGGAGTTTTTGGCACTATTATCGCTTGGGTATTAGTGCGGTATCGATTCCCAGGTAAAAAAATTGTCGATGCTTGTGTGGATTTGCCCTTTGCTTTACCCACTTCTGTTGCTGGTTTAGTCCTCGCCACAGTTTACAGTGATAATGGTTGGCTCGGTCAATTTTTTGCCCCCTTTGGCATTAAGATATCCTTTACCATTTTAGGGGTTTTTGTGGCGATGTTATTTATCGCTTTACCCTTCATTGTCCGCACCTTACAGCCGGTTTTACAGGAAATGGAAAAAGAAGTGGAAGAGGCGGCTTTATCCCTCGGTGCTTCCTCTTGGCAAATCTTTTGGCGAGTTATTTTTCCCACAATACTACCGGCTATTTTAACAGGAGTTGCTCTCGGTTTTGCCAGAGCGATCGGTGAATATGGTTCCGTAGTTATTATCTCCTCTAATATCCCCTTTAAGGATTTAATTGCCCCAGTTTTAATCTTCCAAAGACTAGAGGAATATGATTACACAGGGGCGACAGTAATCGGCATGGTTTTATTGCTGGTTTCTTTGTTCATGTTAGTAGTAATTAATTTCCTGCAGCAATGGGGTCAAAAATACAGAGTTAAGTAAAGAGTAAAAAATATTGGAGTATGACTGGAGACAGATCAAAAATGCTGAGTCTAAAAAAATCAACCAAACCGAAAGAATGGGATTACAAACCCCTACTAATTATCATCGCCCTTGTCTATCTGGCACTATTATTATTTATTCCCGCAGCGGCAGTATTTTACTATGCTTTTCGCAATGGATTCCAAGCTTTTTTAGAAGCGGCGGGAACTTCTGACTTTATCGAAGCGGTAAGATTAACAGTCATTATTGCCCTAATTACTGTACCTTTAAACACAATTTTCGGACTTTGTGCAGCTTGGGTAATTGCTCGCAATCAATTTCGTGGCAAAACTTTATTAATTAGTTTAATTGACTTACCTTTTGCCGTTTCTCCCGTGGTAGCGGGTTTAATGATTGTACTGCTCTATGGGCGCAATGGTTGGTTAGGTTCTTTTCTGGAATTTTTCGATATAAAAATACTTTTTGCTTTACCCGGAATGGTATTAGCAACTATATTTGTCACCATGCCTTTTGTCGCTAGAGAAGTTATCCCAGTCTTAGAAGAAATTGGCTTGGAACAAGAGGAAGCGGGGCGCACTTTGGGGGCAAATGATTGGCAGATTTTCTGGCGCGTCACTTTACCTAATATTCGTTGGGGATTGATGTACGGAGTGCTGTTAACTAATGCCCGGGCGATGGGAGAATTTGGGGCGGTTTCTGTGGTTTCTGGCAGTATTTTAGGCAGAACTGCCACCCTGCCAATTTTCGTAGAACAGGCTTATAAAAATTATCTCACTCCTGCCGCTTTTAGTGCGGCGGCTATTCTCGCCTTACTAGCCGGAGTTACTTTAATTATTAAAGAAATTCTCGAACGTAAAACCGCCCACAAAATTCACACTACATAACTACAATTAACCTAAAAATATGAGTATTACTATCCAGCAAGTTTCTAAACGTTTCGGCAATTTTCAAGCTTTAGATAATATCAATTTAACCATTCCTGAAGGAAAATTAGTCGCCCTCCTCGGACCATCGGGATCGGGAAAATCCACCTTATTACGTTCAATTGCGGGATTGGAAACTCCCGACAGTGGCGCAATTATCATTAACGGACAAGATACGACCCATCTGGAGCCTAGACGGAGAAATATCGGCTTTGTTTTCCAACATTATGCCCTATTTAAACATTTAACTGTCCGTCAAAATATTGCTTTTGGTCTAGAAATTCGCCAGCAAAAATCGCCAGTAATTAAGAAAAAAGTTGAGGAATTATTAGAATTAATTCAATTACAAGGATTAGGCGATCGCTATCCCGCCCAATTATCGGGAGGACAACGGCAAAGAGTAGCTTTAGCCCGCGCTTTAGCCATTCAACCGAATGTATTATTATTAGATGAACCCTTTGGAGCTTTAGATGCAAAAGTCAGAAAAGAATTAAGGGTATGGCTGAGAAATTTACATAAAGAAGTTCACGTTACCAGTGTTTTTGTTACCCACGATCAAGAGGAAGCAATGGAGGTAGCTGATAGGATTGTCGTGATGAATCATGGTAAAATTGAACAGGTGGGTTCTCCCGCCGAAATTTACGATCATCCGGCCACAGCTTTTGTGATGCAGTTTATTGGGGAAGTGAATATCTTACCCAGTTTAGCAGGATTAGGAAATGGACATCATCCGCGGGATAATTCCACCGTTTTTATCCGTCCCCACGACATCGAAATTATGCCCAATCAAGATGGTTTGAATAGTTGGGCAGTGGTAAAAAGAGTTATTCATTTAGGCTGGGAAATACAAGTAGAATTAATGTTAGCCGATGGGCAAATGGTGGTGGCTTATCTCAATCGTGAGGAATACAAGCAATTACAGTTACAACTAGAACAAACGGTACATTTAAAACCGAGAAAAGCGACCTTACTCACTGATTTTGACAATAAAAGTGAGAAAGTTATCGATTACTCAATTATAAAATAAACCTTAAAGCCAAGTCAAGGCTGATTCTGATCTGGACAAAGCAGATGATGGGGAAACTCAGGCAAGAGAAATGGGTGTATCTGATCACCCATTGGATTTGGTATTATAAGTAGAGATTACTAAAAATTGACTGGTTTTTTCGGGGAAGCGGCAAAATTAACAGCTAATCTGGGACAAGACGAGCTAAAAGTAGCAGAGAGCAACAATCAATGTCTAAAAACTCTATACCTTGAATCGAAAATCTGCGCCTGCAAAATTACCGAGCTTTACAGGACTTAGAATTAAAAAGCATTACTCCTTATAACCGTTTTTCTCTGTCCTAATGGGAGCGGAAAATCTACCATATTTGATGTCTTTGTTTTCCTCTCTGAATGTTTTACTGTTGGTTTAAGAAAAGCTGGGGACAGACGGGGAAAATTTAAAGAATTAAGAACCAGGATGAACAAATTTCTCAACGATTAGACTCCCCGGAATTTTTAGCTGTTCTCACTCAACAAGCTCGGAGAAAGCGGGTTTCTTAACCAAAAACCCGCTTTCTGTTCCACTGACTGATAAGTATTGATATTGACTGATAAATGATAACTCAGGTTAACTAACTATTTTTTGCCTCTAATTTGGTCAAACGACTTTTCAGTTCCTGATTTTCCTGTTTCATTTTTTCTAATTCCTCGCGAATTTCCTGAATTGCTTTGTCGGAACCTAATTTTTTCTGGACTTTTTGTACTGCTTCCTCCGCTACACGACGCACGCGACCATCGGGAGTTCGATCGCTCAAAGCTTGTAAAATAGCGATAGCTTTGGCATTTTCTATCTGTCCTAAAGCGTTACACAGTGCCACTTGCGTCAAGAAAAAAGTTTCCTTGGCAATGGTTTCTAAACGTTCCAAAATTACGGTTAATTTATCCGTGCTTTGTCCCGAAGAAATCGCTCCCAGGGCGCGGATAGCTCCTAATCTCAGGGGTTGAGGCGTGCCTAAAGCCGTGTAGGTCAAAATTGACTCCAAAGCCGCCGGCGAGGTTTTTAACTGGCTTAAACCGCCAATCGCGCCCGCTCTTACTACCTCATTCCACCCCTTTCTTAACTGTAAAACATGATTGAGCAGGTCAATAATTTCCCCTTCTTTATTTTGCAATTGTCCCACGGCCATGGAGCCTAATCCTCGCGCCGCGGCCGCTTCCACATAATAACTAGCATCTCCGGCTTCTAGTAGGGATTTAAGCGCGTTATAACTATCTAAGGTTTTAATTTCACTTAATCCCTCGACAATTGCCCGACGGACTTGTGCTTTTTCGTCGTTTAAACCTTTAATTAAAGCAGTAACCGCCTGATCTAAACCAAGAGTTGCTAACTGTTTGGCCACCTCCACACGCACCCCCCAAAAAGGCTCATTTTCTAGGGATGTCCCTAAAGCTTCGATCGCTTCTAAACCGCCTTTTTTAGCAATGGCTATGGCTGCATAGATACGGGAAATTGGATCGGTATCCTGTTGTAATTGCGCTTTTAATTCACCGATGGGATACTCAAGAGTGACGGTTTTGAGGAAATTATTACCCCGATCAAACTTGACAAAATCGGGCTTTTGTGCTAGGGGAAAATAGAAACTTTGTTCTTTTTGGTGAATCCGCAGATTGTAGGTAATATCCTCAGAGTTGAGATAGGCAAAAGCGACGGGAATTTTCAAGTCGAATAGTTCCTTTTCGTCCTGGGTTTGGGTGACAGTTAATTGGGCTAAATTATTCTGATTGTCCCAACTGTAGGCCACCTTATAATCGGGATGACCACCGCGATAAACGTACTGATCAAAGAGGAATAATAAATTGTACCCGGTCGCTTTTTCGATCGCCCGTAATAAGTCCACAGTTTCCACGGTTTTATGGGCATTATCTCGCACAAAAGTCTGAATCGCTTTTCCGAATAAATCTTCCCCTAAAATAGAGCGGATCATGTGATAAACACAAGCACCTTTTTCGTAGAGATGACGATCATAAAGTTCGATCGCTTCTCGATAAATATGAGTAACAATCGGACGACGATAGCGGGAAGTATCTTCTTCTAAATAACTTCTTGCTTCCCCTAATAAATAATAACTAGCAGCTGCTTTTCCGTATTCCGATTCTGTCCATAAAACCTCAGAATAGGAGGCCATTCCCTCTTTAATCCAAGCGTGAGACCAGTGTTTAATCACCACTAAATCACCGAACCATTGATGAGCTAATTCATGGGCAACTAAGCTTTCTGTCCAAGTATGATCGATGCTGGCTCTTTGATCAATTAAACAGCGATCGGTTAAAATTGTGGTGGAGGTATTTTCCATCCCACCAAAAATAAAATCATCTACACAAACTTGCGCGTATTTGGGATAGGGATAGGGATAACCAAACTTTTGGCTAAAAAACTCGATCATGCGGGGAGTTTTACCCATACTTCTTTGGCCCTCTTCTTCCCGTCCTTTTTCCACATAATAAGTGACAGGAACACCATTCCATGAGTCGCATAATTCAGCAAAATCTCCCACCGCAAGAGTCATTAAATAGGTAGGATGAATTTGCTTTTGTGACCAGTGATAAATTCTGTCCTCACCAACGGGTTCCACCGAGATTAATTCCCCGTTAGAAATAGCGATATAGGGTTGGGGAATTTTAACCCGAATTTCGGAGGTAGCTAATTGACCGGGGTAATCAAAACAGGGAAACCAAAAGCGAGAATCTTCATCTTCTCCCTGGGTCCAAACTTGAATCGGTTTATCGGGATAGTATTCGTCGGATCCGATAAAATATAATCCCCGTTGTGGTTGCTTAACCTGATAGTTAATCGTCAGGATAATCGGTTTATCAGTGCTAGGTTGTAGCAGATGAATAGTCAGGAGAGAACGATCATAGTCAAAGGGTTGACTGATACCTTCAATGAACACAGAATTAATATTTAGATCCACCGCATCCAGAGTTAAACTGCTAATTCCCTGACGAATGGGGGTGAGGGTAATCTGACAGCTGCCCTGAAAACTTTGTCCGGGAATATCAATAATTAAATCGAGAAAAATATGATTAACTTGTCCGGGTCGATCGGGGTTATAATGGGGTTTAGCCCCCGGTAATTCAAAGGGTTGACGCTGATGATTTTCCGTGTCGATGGTGAGATGAGACATATTAGCCCTAACTTGCTGATTTTTGTCCGGTAAACTTAAATTAACACGATCGGTCGTCCCTTTCCTTGCTGATAATAATCCCACCCCTATGAATCTCCCCTCCTTTCTCTGGTTATGGAAAATTGCCGCTTGGTCGATGGGATTTGCCCTCTTTGCCTATTTTTTACTGGCAGTTTCGGGGGTAAACATGGGTTATCGACGACTTGCGGGCCAATCTCGACCAAAATGGTTAAGACCCTTTCATCTCCTCAGCGGCCTGATCATGGTTGCTTTGGTCTTAATTCTGCTGGGAATCGGATTAGTGGGAACAATCGGTCATTATGGCAGTTTAGGTCACTCTTCCCACCTGATAGCGGGTTTATCGGTGGTTTTTCTGGTTTTTGTTTCGGCAATTAGCGGCCTGAACATTACAACTCGTCCACCTCTAGCGCGGTCTCTCCACATCGGCACTAATCTTTTATTGTTTCTGGGTTTTCTTTTTGTTACCCTAACAGGATGGGATGTGGTCCAAAAATATCTACAATAAAAATAGTCGGCGATCGAGTGGAGACTGTTTGATCGAGAAAAACTAGCTATCTCATCCCGAAGAATCGCTTTTTAGTGACAGAATACTCACCCCCAAATCATTATGCAAACCGTCGAATCACAAACTATTAACACGATGTCAGTGCCAAAAAAAGGGCTACCAGTAACAATTATTACTGGTTTTCTTGGTAGTGGTAAGACTACCCTCCTCAATCATATTCTCAGTAATCAACAGGGAATTAAAACTGCTGTTCTTGTCAATGAATTCGGTGAAATCGGTATCGATAATGAACTGATTATCAGTAGTGATGACAGCATGGTAGAATTAAATAATGGCTGTATTTGCTGCACGATCAACGAGGATTTAATTCAAGCAGTTTATAAAATTCTCGAACGTCCCGAAAAAATCGATTATTTAGTCGTAGAAACCACGGGATTAGCCGATCCTTTACCAGTAGCTTTAACCTTTTTAGGGACAGAATTACGGGAAATGACCCGTTTAGATTCCATTGTCACTATGGTGGATTGTGCCAATTTTAGTCTTGATTTATTCAACTCGCAAGCGGCCTTAAGTCAAATCACCTACGGTGATATTATTGTTCTCAATAAAACCGATCTAGTGGATGAAGGGGATGTGGATTCTTTAGAAATAAGAATCCGGGACATGAAGGAAGGAGCGAGAATTCTTCGTACTAGCAAAAGTCAAGTCCCTTTACCCTTAATTCTCAGCGTCGGACTATTTGAATCGGATAAATATTTCGACACAGAAGAAGAACACCACGACCACGATCACCACCACGATCACGATCATGACCATTGCGATCATGATCACCACCACGATCACCACCACGATCACGATCATGATCATCACGACCATTCCAATCATTTAGAGGTGGATGGATTTACTTCTATTTCCTTTGCTAGTGACCAACCTTTTTCGATTCGGAAGTTCCAATATTTCCTCGATAATCAGTTACCGGAAAGCGTTTTCCGCGCTAAGGGTATTCTCTGGTTTGATGAAAGTCCTAAACGTCATATTTTCCACCTTAGTGGTAAACGTTTCACTCTCGAAGATGACGAATGGAAAGGTACTCCGAAAAATCAGCTAGTTCTTATCGGTCAAAATCTCGATCATGAAACTATCAAAGAGCAAATTAATAGTTGTCTCTGTTTACCTGCTGTCAATCGCGGTAAAGGATTTGGGAAATAAACCCCGCTTTGTAAATCTACTAAGTTGGGATTTTTAAGGGGAAACTCTCTGCTAAAGTCGGGCGTTACTTTCGATTTTTTCCCTCAATCCAAGCTTTTGGGGGGTTCTACCCCCCAAACCCCCCGCGCATTAGCTTTTCGGTCGGATGCTTACAGGCAGCTGCTGATCCATTTGTCATCATCTAAAATTCACCGATAATTGCTGATTGTCGGTATTTCTGCCTTCCTAACTCCTGACTCTAAGGACAATTTTTTGATTTTTACCAGAGGTCTATTGACCTTCTTGAGGTACTTTTCCTC
Source organism: Microcystis sp. BLCC-F209 (assembly GCF_041928595.1). Lineage (NCBI taxonomy): Bacteria > Bacillati > Cyanobacteriota > Cyanophyceae > Chroococcales > Microcystaceae > Microcystis > Microcystis sp. BLCC-F209. Next base: position 3,037 of record NZ_JBHFLL010000203.1, on the reverse strand, counting down.
CTAAAGATTCCACGATCAAGCGAGTATTTTCCCTGAGCATTTTTACATAACTATCCCCTCTAGTACCCACCGCGCCGATCGAATCAGAATATAATTGTTGTGGTGCTAATTTCACCCCCGCTTCTTCCGCTACCGTGGTAATTAAAGCGGGATTAATAGTGGTCTCGGCAAAGATAGCAGCAACCTGGAGATTTTTAATAGCATCGGCTAGATTTTTCACCGTTTGGGCGCTAGGTTGTTCTTCGGTACTAATACCAATTAAAGTTCCTGCTACTTTTAAACCGTAGGCATGAGCATAATACTGAAAAGCGTCATGAGTGGTGACTAATTGCCTTTGGGAAGGGGGGATAGTTTCAATAGCCGCAGCAATCCAGCGATCAAGATTTTCTAATTCTGCGATTAATTGGGCGGCATTTTGGGTAAAAATCTCTTTATCTTCGGGACTTAATTCAATCAATTGATCTCGGATTTTTTCCACCATGATTATCCCATTTTTTGCCGACCCCCAAACGTGGGGATCTGGGACTTTCTGCCCCTCTTTTTCCAGTTGTAAAGGCTTGATTGCTTCTCCCACAGCCACTTTTTTCGCTTTAACTGCCGTAGAATTGATCATTTTAATTAACCCCGGTTCGAGATTATAACCGTTATAGAGAATTAAATCGGCTTTTTCTAAAGCCACACTATCGGCGGGAACTGGTTCATAAACGTGGGGATCATCCCCGGGTTTTAAAATGTCTTGATGGTCAATTTCTTCACCGCCCACTCGTGCGGTTAAATCGGCGATAATTGTGCTAGTGGAGATTACCTTGGGTTTTTGGTTATCGGTGGTGTTAACCGAGGGATTACAAGCAACCAATCCTAAAAATAAACAGGATAAAATTAGTTTTTTCATCGGAAAATAGAGATGAGGGTTTAGAGGTTAGAGATGAGGGGAAATGGCATTGTTATCTATCTTGATTTTTTTCCTGACTAAAGACTCCTTTTACCATTAAAATAGAGAATAGAGAAGGTGTAAATTCAAAAGACATGGATAACCAAGCCCCGATTAAACTACCGAAAACCAGCGAATCCGACCACCTCAAGCGCATTCGTCACACCACCTCCCATGTTATGGCCATGGCGGTGCAAAAATTATTCCCGCAAGCCCAAGTTACTATCGGGCCTTGGACTGAAACCGGATTTTACTACGATTTTGATGTGCCGGAACCTTTTACCGATAAGGATCTCAAGGACATCAAAAAAGAGATGGTCAAAATTATCAATAAAAAACTGCCGGTGATTCGCGAGCAAGTTTCTCGGGAAGAGGCGGAAAAGCGCATTAAAGCGATTAATGAACCCTATAAGCTGGAAATTCTGGCGGGAATTCAAGAACCCATCACCCTCTATCATCTTGGTGACGCTTGGTGGGATTTGTGCGCCGGTCCGCATCTAGATAATACAAGCGAACTAGACCCAAAAGCGATCGAATTAGAGACGGTAGCGGGTGCTTATTGGCGTGGGGATGAGAATAAAGCCCAATTACAGCGCATTTACGGCACAGCTTGGGAAAATCCCCAACAATTAGCCGAATACAAGCGCCGCAAGGAAGAAGCACTGAAACGAGACCATCGCAAATTAGGCAAAGAATTAGGTTTATTTATTTTCTCTGATTCTGTCGGGCCGGGGTTGCCTTTATGGACCCCCAAAGGCACTTTAATTCGTTCTTTGTTAGAAGATTTTCTGAAAAAAGAACAGTTAAAACGCGGTTATTTACCCGTAGTTACTCCCCATATTGCTCGCGTCGATTTGTTTAAAATTTCCGGTCACTGGCAAAAGTACAAAGAAGATATGTTTCCCATGATGGCAGACGATGAGGAATCTGCTAGTAAGGAAATAGGATTTGTCCTCAAACCGATGAACTGTCCTTTTCATATTCAAATCTATAAAAGTGATTTGAGATCCTATCGGGAATTGCCGATGCGTCTGGCAGAATTCGGGACAGTTTATCGTTACGAACAATCGGGAGAATTGGGAGGGTTAACTAGAGTTCGCGGTTTTACCGTTGATGATTCCCATTTGTTTGTCACTCCCGAACAATTAGACAAGGAATTTTTAAGCGTTGTTGATTTAATTTTGACGGTGTTTAAGAGTTTACAGTTAAAGAATTTTAAGGCGCGATTGAGTTTTCGTGACCCCGAATCGGATAAGTATATCGGTTCCGATGAAGCTTGGGAAAAGGCACAATCAGCGATTAGAAAAGCGGTGCAAACTTTGGGGATGGATTATTTTGAAGCCCCCGGAGAAGCGGCTTTTTATGGTCCCAAATTAGACTTTATTTTCCAAGATGCCCTCGAAAGAGAATGGCAGTTAGGAACGGTACAGGTAGATTATAATTTACCCGAACGTTTTGAACTAGAATATGTTGCCGAAGATGGTAATCGTAAACGTCCGGTGATGATTCATCGCGCACCTTTTGGTTCTTTGGAACGTTTAATCGGTATTTTAATCGAAGAATACGCGGGGGATTTTCCTCTTTGGTTAGCCCCTGTCCAGATACGATTATTACCAGTTAGTGATACTCAATTGGATTACGCGAAAGAGGTGACAACGAAAATGCAATTGTTAGGAATTCGCGCCGAAACCGATACCAGTGGCGAACGTTTGGGTAAAATGATTCGCAATGCTGAAACCGCAAAAATCCCCGTGATGGCAGTGGTGGGGGCAAAGGAAATGGAAAGTAATAGTTTAAGTATTCGCACCCGTGCGGCGGGCGATTTAGGAGTAATTAGCGTCGAGGAAGTGGTGGCAAAATTAGAAAGCGCCATCCAAAATCACGGTAATTTTTAAGCGTTTGCTCATCTAATTCTATGGGGACAGAAAATATTTCTGTCCCAGCATTTTTGAGCAACCCAGGAGATTTTTGGCTCTCTTAGGTTTGGTGGGCAAAATGTATTCTAAGATACATTCTTCCTAGCGAGCGAGTGGAAGGAACCACAAAGACACAAAGGACACAAAGATTGATCGATCCTATATAAGTTAAACTTATCACACAGAACCT
>NZ_JBHFLL010000202.1:0-3877 GCF_041928595.1 Microcystis sp. BLCC-F209 | reverse complement strand
CCCTTATATAGAAAGACATGGCTGCGATTTTTGCCAATTGTTTTCAATCTAGAACGAGCTAATCAATTAAGTCCCTTGCCAGATAAGGATTTAGCCGATTTCTGCCCCCTGATCGAACCATACCAAGTAACGAAGAACCATATTTTTCTTATATAGAATTACAATAACCGATTCAGCTTTTAAAGCTTCACGAGTCTCAGAAACTGCTTTATCTAGCATATTTTTAGGAGATTCTCGGACTATTTTATGGAGAGATGTGTGAAGACTTTCGAGAATTTTGTTGTGATTACTTAAAAGATTCACAAAGTTTTTCTTTTGAAAAGCAATGGCCACCTGTCGAGCAAAATGTTCAATAACCTCCTGATGTAATTCCTTGAAAGCATAAGGTTGAGAATGTTCGAGACAAATCACACCAATTATCCTTTTATCCTCGTCTTTTATGGGTACGGCTAAAAGCGAATGAGAGGTATCTTTTAAGGCATATTTTTTCAAAATATCACCATCATTCTGGTTTTCCCCTCCAACTTCAGAACCATCATAGGTAAAAATATTAGATTTCCTCTTTTCAATTTCTCTTGAGATGCCTTCTGATTTATTTGCAAAATATCCCGTGAAAGAATACATAGGCCAATTGGCTTTGAGTTGCCACTCTCCTTTAGTATTACGGATTACCACATAGCTAAATAATTCAGATAGTATTGATACATAATTATTCCATTGTTGTTCAGTTTCCTGTTGTTTCTCAAGATTAGAACAACTTGGATAGCCTAAAAATCTAAGATCATCTTTTACCAGTGAGTAGGAATATTCAGCTACATCTTTTAACAATTTATCTGTATTATCTGTTGTAGCTATGTTTTGAATAGCTTCAGCAAAATCTTCGAGAGCCTTAGATCTGAAGGTATTTTCCAATAAAATGTTCTGGTCGTTGATAATGCTGGCCGCTTGACTAGCGAATAGCTTCACGGCAAATTTTTCAACTTTAGAAAATGGTTCTTCCGAATATTTATTCAAGTATAATGCTCCCACAAGGCAGTATTTTTGTTTTTCATCAGCGATTTTCAGGGGAACAACTAGCTTATATTTGACATCCGGATGTTCTGGAGCGGGAGTAACACTTATCTTATCTGGTTGCTCTGAAGATACTAGAACTAACTTATCATTCTCTCTAGAAAATTCTAGAGTTTTGTTTAGCTTTATCGCTTGAAAAGTAGTACCAGTATTTTCTCCTTCTAAGCGAGGGGGTGATTCTTTTCCAGGTGGATAAGTATAATGTTCTCCCGTAGCTCGATATTGATTATTACCTAAATGTTGAAGCAGATGAATACTAGCCGAACCTGCACTTGTAACTTGTAACGCATAATCACAAATTTGGCGAAGTAATGCTTTTTTGTCTGGATTGACCACCAATTTAGCCATTTCTGAACTAATCTCGTTCGAGAATTCTAAAGTTTGTGTGCGCTCAATAACTGTAGCGGCACTGAGAGCAATATTTTCGATCAAGTCTCGATCATAAACAGTAAAATAATCTGGTTTTTTCTTATAGCAACAAATCACCCCAATGATACGATTAGGGTGATTTTTGTTATTGATTGGTATCACTGGAACCGCTAATAAAGAAAGTTTATCACCGGGGTGTTTGAGGGTTGGAACAAAATTTTTATCTTCAAAAGCGTGAGGAACAATTCTACTTTTACCATCCTCTAACACAGCACCGACAATCCCGACACCTTTTTTAAATGGATGTGTACTTTTTTCTGTTTTTTTGGGAAAAATACCTTTAGCAGAAGCATATTCTTTAAGAAATATTTCCTTTTTGTCAGAGTCATAAGCTACCGAAAAATAATTGCAGTTATCGCAATCGAGCTTATCTTTCAATTTTTGCAGTATTTGTGTAATCAGAACTTCGCTTTTTAAGTCATCTCCCATTTCATTAATAATTTCTTCAAAGACTTCTTGATTTCTTTTTTTGAAAAATTCTACGATCGCTTGGGCAAAAATTCTACCAAAATCTTTAAGAAATTCTCTAAGTCTGTAGTCTGACGGTTCATAAGGTTTTCCCTGTATTTGATCGAGAGTAATAATAGCTATTGTCCTATTTTGATACTTGGCCGCTAATCCAATCCAAGAAATAATATCCTCTGTTGCAGCCTCTTTCGTCCAACCCAATTCATCTAGTTCCTTTTCTTTGTTTTTGTCTTGAATCTTATCTATGATTAATACTGTGTCTCTATCAACATTTTTGATTAGCCTGTCTTTTTCGATACTTTTCTGAAGGTTTCGATCGGCACGATAACTGGCTCTACTTTGTTGATCGTAATCCGGTTGAGGATCATACCTAAATAAATATCGATTACCTTCTTCACTTCGGGTGTCAACTAATGAGATACTAGCCCTATCATACCCGACTGGATCCCTTTTTAAATATTCAAAAGCCCTATTGACCAAAGAATCTAAGTTATCAGTTCTCCATATATCCTGCTTAAATTTTTCCAGAGATTTTTTATATTTTATTCCCGATACAACTGCCTGTAGATATGCTTTAAAATTCGTATAATTTATTGGGCAAATGAAAGGATATATGTTCCTCATCATCGCTTTTTCCATATTATCTTCTATCTGGTCTTCTTCAATTCCAAAAATAACGAAAAATTCCAAAGTCTGGTCTCGTTTTTCTATCTCTTCGCTAAAATAAATCCAGTCATTACGATGTTCGCTATCAACCCATAAAATCAAAAGATCGATACCACTCTCATCAGTAGAAAATAGTTTTTCCTTAGCCTGATCTTTTTCGTCTTTTTTGAATTTAATTGGGTTATCATTGTTTGATAAATTTTCTATCGTTCCCAACATTCCTTGACGATATTTGCTAAAGTTATCATCATCGTTAGAGAGATTAAGAAATAATATTTTAGTATCCATATAAATCTATCCTCAATTTGTATAGAGAGACAAAAAAACGAAAACACTCACTCCCCCTTTGCCCTTCTTCCAGTCAGTACCTCACCTCGCTACCAAGAAGATGATGAAAGTATCTGAGATTTTTTGCGCCACCAATTTTGAGTCAATCCAGATATATAATCCAACAATTAACTCAAGCAAGTCATCCACAAGGAGTTTTAAAACTATCCTCGTTTAGACCTACAACCATTCTAGGCTCGGCTACTAAGTATAAATACTAAACTGAAACAATTTGTTACATTAGGATTTGCTGAAAAAGTTTGTTGATGGGGTTAGGAGTCGGTCGTCAGCAGGGCAACTCAGAATAACAGAATAACCTCTTACACTGTGAAGCAGAACTCTTCGCAATTGTTTCTGTCACTTTTTGGGCAAAAAAAGCCCAAAACCATTTTCTAGCAGAACTTACACCGATATTCAGCCAACTCTTGGTAAGAGATTTCCGACAAGCCGCCGAACTGTTCCGCCAGCAAGGAAACGCTGCGGCCTATGAAAAGGTTATGGAAGTCCTACGGCAATTAGGCGCGGTCTAGTCCTTTTTCTCGGGTTGAGCGAATCAATGGGTTAAAGAAAACCTCTCAATTTTAGGGGAAAGGGAAACCCAACAGCCAACACCTCAATCCGTCGGAATCGGCGATCGCTATTCTCCTCCTCCCATGGCTTTTTGTGGGGTTTCCTTGGGTCAATCCAACCGACGGTAATTGCTATGATTACTATAGGATTTGAAAAGGGCGCGCGTTCGGCCTTAATTGGAGTCTTAGGACAGGATGACCAAGCACCAATTTTATCTAGTCCCGTGGGAGCATTATCTTTTATCGGCGAAAATAGCCTTTTAGTCGCCGCTAGTCGCGATTTAAATCGTTTTTGGACTCAGGTAGAGGAGGGGTTAGAAGCAGATAGTCCCCTACAGGAATTAATA
>NZ_JBHFLL010000201.1:0-1721 GCF_041928595.1 Microcystis sp. BLCC-F209 | reverse complement strand
TTATCAGTTAAGTAGGTAGGCACAATTATTTGTAGGATGGGTTAGCGGTAGCGTAACCCATGCGGGCGTTGGGTTTCATGCTTCAACCCAACCTACGTTTATTTTATATTTAATTCCACCCACCTACTTATCAGTTATCAGTTATCGGGAGACAGGAGATTGGTTTTATTTATTCTCCCCACTTCCCCACTTCCCCACTTCCCCACTTCCCCACTTCCCCAAAAAATCAAAAGCGCAAGGTTTCCGAGAAAACATTTCCCTGCCACCTTCCGCTAGATTATCAATTGTTGGTTATTATGCCAGAAAGCTTTTAAGCAATCTGGGAAGAATATCTAGTTAACTTCTGTGCTATTGTCTGGAGGACAATCATCCACCTGACCTTGACTTACAGTCGCCGTGACAGTATCTGCAGGTGTATTTGCTTCACAAATGATTGAACTGAAAACACCCGCATCGGTTTGACCTACTGCAGCAGAGTAGTCGCGAATATCGTTGCTAAAAGTTTTAGCCGTAGCATTGTTTACAGCTTGTGTGGCATCAAAACCATCCTCAGTATCAGGATAGTCGTAGTATTCAGGTTGTATAGATATGGGCAACTGGTTGTCATCAGCTGTAAGGGAGAATTGTCCAAAAGTAGCCTTCTGTAAGCGGAAAGCCTGTTGAGCGCGGTTAATGGCAGCGAGGTTGGTGCGAGCTTCCACTTGTCTGCCTTTGGCTACCTGACCGAGGAGGTTGGGGAGAGCGATGGCGGCGAGTACACCGATGATGATAACGACAACTAGGAGTTCAATGAGGGTGAAACCTTTGTTACGGTTCTTTTTGTTGAGAGCTTGGAGGAGTTTGAATTTGAAGGTGGAGTTCATAGGTATATCCTTTGGTAAGTGTTTTTTGTTCTCTATAAACAACTTACCCACCTGTTTCAGAAAACCTATCACCCTTGGGAAAAATTTTTTTTGGGGAAGTGGGGAGGTGGGGTGATGGGGTGATGGGGGAATGGGGTGGTGGGGTGGTGGGGGAATGGGGAAGTGGGGGAATGGGGTGATGGGGATTTTCCTGAATTTAGGTTTGACAAGAGGTATAATAAGGTTTTAGGACTGATCGTCAACATGACTAATAATGCCGATAAATGGCTACTAAAAACCCCAAAATCCCCAAAACCCTAAGTTCCCAAAACCCTAAGTTCCCATTTCAGGTTAGGTTTAAGTATCGGGGGTAACTTCTAGGGATTGGGGAAAAAACCGAAAAGTTTAGCAGCACCTCCCAAGACAGCAACCACCAAAGCTATCAGAATCCCCCGGTTGGTGAACTCCTGATAACCAACCCGTGCCGTTAATCCCTCGATTTTCTCGTCTAATACTTTAATATCGCCTTTTAACTCGGCCTTGAGTTCGGCCTGTCCGATTTCTAATTTTGTGAGACGTTCATCGATTTTGTCGATTTTACTTTCAATCCTGGTTAGGACAGCTTCTAGGGAATAGCTGACGGTTTCGTTGGACATTTGCTAGACTCCTAAAGTTATCAATAGTTTTCGGGGTGTGAGACTAGAGAATTTTAGGGATTGTTACCGAGGAAAAGAATTCTGAGGCTCTTCTAGGTTCTGTGTGATCAGTTTAACTTACAATATGATCGATCAATCTTTGTGTCCTTTGTGTCTTTGTGGTTCGTTCCACTCACTCGCCAGCAGGACTGTATCCTAGAATACATTTTACCCACCAAACCTG
>NZ_JBHFLL010000200.1:0-16803 GCF_041928595.1 Microcystis sp. BLCC-F209 | reverse complement strand
TAGATATTGAAGAAGTATTTGGCAAAAGCTTATTAGATAAATTGCGCTATTTACAGAGTTTTATGTGTCAACATATCAGCTATGTACACTGGTTTAGGAAAATTGTCTATTCAATCTGAAAAATGGCGTTCTGGGGTTGTCATGTTCTTAAATGTAAAGTTTTGTTACGAGATTCAACATTTCTGCTAAAATAGATATATTTTCAATTACCCCCGAAATTGCCATTAGAGCCGTTAATTTATCTCCCATTCACAAAGATCCTTTTGACCGTATTATTATGGCTACAGCCCTAGCATACGGGGCAAAACTGGCTAGTATTGATAACTTATTTTCTAAATATGTTGAAATCAAAGATCATCTCATGGAGAGAGGGAAATAGTGATAAGTAAGAGGACAAAATCAACAGATGATTAAAATTTACACGGAAATCGAAGGGGGGCAAAATTGGTTAGAGCGCCATCAAAAATCTTCTCCGATATTTGCCCTAGTTTTGGGGTTTACCGAGACGGGATTAATCCCCGGAATCTCCACCGCCGGTGCTACCCCGGAAGATAGAAAATACACTGCGATCGCCGATGCCGAATTTATCGTTAAAGGAGTTTCACCCCATCCCCGTTATCCCTTACCCCCCCTAACGGTGGGAGCCTCCCCTGCCTATATTACCCGCGCCGTGGTGGAAAAATTAGCCATTCCCGTCCGGGTTTTTAACGCCGGTTTACCCTTGCCCCCGGCCGTCGATTATATCGAACTGGGGGGACAACCGGCCCGTTGTCTCTCCACCGGCCGCGCCCTAGATTTCGACATAGTAAAACACCTGTTCGCCCAAGGACTAACCTGGGGAGAAAAACTAGCCCGCGAGTCTAGTTATCTAATTATCGGCGAGTGTGTGGTCGGTGGCACCACCACCGCCCTCGCCATCCTCACCGGATTGGGTTATCGAGCCAACGGTAAAGTTAACAGTAGCCATCCCCAGTGCAATCATGCTCAGAAACAGGCAATAGTTGAGCAGGGATTAGCCCGAAAAGAAATTTTTGATCCTTTTGAGGTAATCGCCGCCCTAGGCGATCCTCAGCAGATTTTCGTCGCTGGCATGGCCATCGCCGCCAGTCGCCAGGGTGGGGTACTCCTCGCCGGAGGAACCCAAATGTTAGCCGTTTCTGCCCTAATTAAAGCTCTAGTGGCTAAATATGCCTATCCCGTTAACTGGGAAAATATCATCGTCGGCACAACTCGCTGGGTAGCGGAAGATAAAACGGGGGATACGGTGGGATTAGCCCGAATGATCGGAAAAGTGCCTTTATTAGCCACACAATTAAACTTTTCCGCCTCTAAATACCCGGTTTTGCAGGCTTATGAACAAGGTTTCGTCAAGGAAGGAGTCGGTGCGGGGGGATGTGCGATCGCCGCTTATCTGTACCAGAATTGGACTAATCAAGATTTGCTCAAAGCGATCGAAAATTTAATCGGGTTTCAACTAAACTGTTGACTATCTATTTGGGCATCACCTATCGCTGAAACCCTAGATTTTTTATCCGAATGCTTCGCCCCTACCCCTGAACAATAACCTATCGCTGAAATCCTAGATTTTCTAATCAGAGAAAGTTATGTTAACAGAGATCAATATTGGGACTTTTATAAAAAGCGATCCCAAAATTCATGGGGGTTGTCCTATTATTGCGGGAACTGCTGTTACTGTACGAAGAATAGTGATCTGGTATAAGTTAGGATATAGTCCTGAAGAAATTGCCGATGAAATCCCTCATCTTTCTTTGGCACAGGTTTATGATGCTTTGACCTACTATCATACTAACAAAGAAACAATAGAAGCAGAAATTATAGCCGAAGCCGCCGAAGCAGATCGCATTGAAGCATTACATTATTCTTCTTCTTATGAGTAGAATTGGCTTATATATGGATGAGGATTCTACAGCGTTCAAAATGATTTAGATAATCCGGCTTGTTTCAAAACTGCATTGGCAGTATGGCGTGATTTAATAGTATTATCAACTACAAATCTTCTTTCTGTCAGAGGACTATACCAAATTTCATGATCTCCTTTACCTTGACGTTCAAAATAACATCCAGCTGCTGAGAGCAGTTTTTTTAATGCAGGTGTTAAAGAAGTAGCCATCTAAACAGCGCACTCAATTGATTCTTGACGATGACTAATTAGTTCAAAAGTTATCGGTGCTTGAGGTTCAAGAGTAATTAGATGATTGAGTTGTAATAATTCTGGAATCATCTGTCGTAATTTAGCTGTTAAAGCTTCGATGGTATCAGCTTCGGTGACTAATCCAGGAATATCTTCACTCTCTGCTACCCAAACTTGCGCCTCTCGATCCCAAAATGCTTCTACTTGGTACGGTTTTTGATTCATGATGATTTAGTTCAAGTGAGTAGAATTAGCTTATATATTAATCAAGATTATACAGTGCGATCGCTTTTCTGACAATCTTACCACCAATCCCCAACTCTTGATGATTGCCGATGAATCGCTTATAACTGAATTTACCACGCTATGAATGAACAACGCACCCAATACCGTCTAAACTATGATTTTTTTTGATTGTTTGATTGACTAGGATTTTTTTCGGCTATCGTCCCTGTGATAGAATTCTGATAATCTCCCCATTCAATCCCCTACCCCGACCAATGCTTGGGCTATGCTAGAATGGTGATAAAAGCATAGAATCCTATGTAGTTTAATTAGTTGAAACTGAATCGAAGAAAGTTATGTTAACAGAGATCAATATTGGCACTTTCATAAAAAGCGATCCCAAAATTCATGGAGGTTGTCCTATTATCGCGGGAACTGCTGTTACTGTGCGAAGAATAGTGATCTGGTATAAGTTAGGATATAGTCCTGAAGAAATTGCCGATGAAATCCCTCATCTTTCTTTGGCACAAGTTTATGCCGCTTTGACTTACTATCATACTAACAAAGAAACAATAGAAGCAGAAATTATAGCCGAAGCCGCCGAAGCAGATCGCATTGAAGCATTACAATAATAGTTTTGCCCAAATTTTTATTAAGGACGGGATGATCTTAAAAATATGCAATATCAAGTCAATCTCAAGCAATCAGAAGAGGGATATGCTGTTTGGTGTCCTAGTTTACCTGGCTGTGCTTCTCAAGGGATAACTAAAGAAGAAGCACTCAATAATATTCAAGATGCAATTCAGTCTTATTTAGAAGTTGCTGCGGAGTTGAATCAAGGGATCGAATCTTATTATGTAGAAGTTGAATTAAATCATGCCTAGTCTTGCTGTAATTAATCATCAACGAGCAATTAAAGCCTTTGAAAAAGCAGGATTTCAGATTGTTATACAGGGGAAACATATTACCATGACTGATGGAGAAAATATTCTCACTATTCCAAGGGCTAATCCAATCAATGCTTATACAATGGGAACAATTATTAAAGGTTCTGGATTAACTATTGAAGAATTTAAAAAACTTTTATAAAACAATCTCAACCTATGAACGAACAACGCACCTAATTCTGTCTAAATTATGATTTTTTTGATTGTTTGATTGACTAGGATTTTTTCGGTTATTATCCCTGTGATACAATTTTGATAATCTCCCCATTAAATCCCTGTAGGGGCGAAGCATTCGGATAGAAAATCTAGGGTTTCAGCGATAAGTTATTGCCCGAATGCTTCGCCCCTACCCCCGAACAATAACCTATCGCTAAAGATAACTGAATTAACCGCCACCATCCGCCACGCTATGAATGAACCCAAAAAACATCGACAATCTATTCGTTTAAAAGGCTATGATTATAGGCTTAATGGAGCTTATTATATAACAATTTGTTCTTATCAGAAGCAGTATCTATTTGGTGAAATTGTTGAAGGAAATATGGAGCAGAATTTACTTGGTGATACTATTGAAGCGGTATGGTATAGACTACCTCTAAATTTTAAATTTATTGAACTAGATGCTTTTATTGTCATGCCCAATCATATTCATGGAATTATAGTAATACACAATCAAGCTCTGGAAAAGGCTGCACACGATTCGCAATATCCTCACGGTACAATGCCGGAATCTTTGGGGGCTATTGTGCAGAATTTTAAATCAATTTCTACTCGTAAAATCAATTTTTTGTGTGGCGATCGCCTGAAAATTTGGCAGCGCAATTATTATGAACATATCATTCGCAATGAAAATTCTTATCAAAAAATCCGGCAATACATTCTTGATAATCCGCGAAATTGGGAACAAGACGAGAACAATCTGAATAAATTCAAACCAATGTAGGGGCAAATAACCTGTGGGGACAAATAACCTGCGGGGACGAATAACCTGTAGGGGCGAAGCATTCGGGCAATAACATATCGCTGAAACCATAAATTTCTTATCCGAATGCTTCGCCCCTACCCCGGGCAATAAACTAATAACCTTCGCCTATTATCCCTGTGATACAATTCTGATAATCTCTCCATTAAATCCCTGTACGGGCGAAGCATTCGGACGATAACTTATCGCTGAAATCCTAGATTTTATATCCGAATGCTTCGCACCTACCCCAGACAATAACCTTAGCCTATCATCCCTGTGATACAATTCTGATAATCTCCCCATTAAATCCCCATCTGCCACGCTATGAATGAACAACGCGCCCAATCCTGTCTAAATTATGATTTTTTTGATTATTTGACTGACTAGGATTTCTCTCGGCTATCATCCCTCTGATTTAATATCAATAAAGATAGGAGATAACTAAATGCGACTACTCTCAATGATTTTACGACTCTTAGGCAGACTTTTGAGAAGTTTTATAATTCTTCTGTCTATTATCTTTATTGGTATTCCTTTGGGAATCTTAACGCTTATCTTTCCTGCATTTAGACGGAAAATAGAATCGTTTAACCGATCCTCTGCCTCTCGTTTCGTATATCAACCGTCACAAGGAGTAACTCTTGACGTTGAAATACCTAACCAACAAGATTATCTCAATTTCCTAATGGAGACATTACGAAAAATTTCTGAAAATCCTAACCCTCAAGTAATTTATCCCTTCTGGGCGCAGAATCTTGATAAGTTGGATGATAATTTAGCGCGAATCCTAGACAGTTGGGCGAAAAATACATTAACGCAAGCCACGCCAGAACAAGCCTATTTTATCGCTATTGTTATTTTCTATTTCAGTGCCTTAATCCAACAATTTCCTCTCGGTGACATCGCCACCCACAAAGAAATTGCCATCACGGGTTATGAAATCGCTTTAAATATCTTTAATTTTGACGCATTTCCCCAAAATTGGGCAATGACACAGAATAATCTCGCTATTGCTTACAGTGACAGAATCAGAGGGGAGAAAGCTGAGAATTTAGAAAGAGCAATCGCCGCTTACAATGAAGCTTTGAAAGTTTATACTTTTGACGCTTTTCCTCAAGAATGGGCAGCGACACAGAATAATCTCGCTAATGCTTACCTTTACAGAATCAGAGGGGATAAAGCCGAGAATTTAGAAAGAGCGATAACCGCTTGCCAGGAAGCCTTGAAAGTGAGAACTTTTGAGGCATTTCCCCAAGATTGGGCAGCTACACAAAATAATCTCGCTATTGCTTACTATTCCGGAATCAGAGGGGAGAAAGCTGACAATTTAGAAAGAGCGATCGCCTACTACCAAGAAGCTTTGAAAGTAAGGACTTTTGACGCTTTTCCCCAAGATTGGGCAGCTACACAAAATAATCTCGCTATTGCTTACTATTCCAGAATCAGAGGGGAGAAAGCTGACAATTTAGAAAGAGCGATCGCCGCTTGCCAGGAAGCCTTGAAAGTTTATACTTTTGAGGCATTTCCTCAAAATTGGGCAGCGGCACAGAATAGTCTCGCCTCTGCTTACATTGACAGAATCAGAGGAGAAAAAGCTGACAATTTAGAAAAGGCGATCGCCGCTTGCCAGGAAGCCTTGAAAGTATTGACTTTTGACGCATTTTCCCAAGATTGGGCAAGTACACAGCATAATCTCGCCACTGCTTACCGTGACAGAATCAGAGGGGAGAAAGCCGAGAATTTAGAAAGGGCGATCGCTCTTTATCAAGAAACCTTGAAAGTTTATACTTTTGACGCTTTTCCTCAAGAATGGGCATTTACACAGCATAATCTCGCTATTGCTTACTATTCCAGAATCAGAGGGGAGAAAGCTGACAATTTAGAAAGAGCGATCGCCGCTTGCCAGGAAGCCTTGCAAGTTTATACTTTTAAGGCATTTCCCGAACAATGGGCATTGATACAGAATAATCTCGGTGAAGCTTACCGTGAAAGAATCAGAGGGGAGCAAGCAGGGAATTTAGAAAAGGCGATCGCTGCTTACCAGGAAGCCTTAAAAGTGTTGACTTTTGACGCATTTCCCCAAGATTGGGCAATGACACAGAACAATCTCGCTAATGCTTACAGTGACAGAATCAGAGGGGAGAAAGCCGACAATTTAGAAACGGCGATCACCGCTTACCAGGAAGCATTGAAAGTGAGGACTTTTGACGCATTTCCCCAAGACTGGGCAAGGACACAGCATAATCTCGCCATTGCTTACTGTGACAGAATCAGAGGGGAGAAAGCTGAGAATTTAGAAAGGGCGATCGCTGTCTTTCAGGAAGCCTTGAAAGTATTGACTTTTGACGCATTTCCCCAAGATTGGGCAATGACACAGAATTTTCTCGCCACTGCTTACCGTGACAGAATCAGAGGGGAGAAAGCCGACAATTTAGAAAGGGCGATCACCACTTTGAATGAAGCTTTAAAAGTTTATACTTTTGACGCTTTTCCCCAAGGATGGGCAAGGACACAGAATAATCTCGGTGAAGCTTACCGTAACAGAATCAGAGGGGAGAAAGCTGAGAACTTAGAAAGGGCGATCACCGCTTACAATGAAGCTTTGAAAGTTTATACTTTTGACGCATTTCCCCAAGATTGGGCAACGACCCAGAATAATCTTGCTATTGCTTACAGTAACAGAATCAGAGGGGATAAAGCCGACAATTTAGAAAAAGCGATCACATCCTATCAGAATGCTTTAACAATCCGCACAAAAGAAGCTGATCCCCTTAAGTGTTTACAAACCGCTCGTAATTTAGCTATTCTTCACTACAGCGAAGAACAATGGCAACCTGCCACAGAAGCTTATAATATCGCCATTGAAGCTGTCGAAAATGCCCGATTAGAAGCATTAAACCCCCACAGTCGCCAAGAGGTTTTATCCAATGCTATTGGTGTTTTCCATCGCATTGTACAGGCGCATCTTAACCTCAATCAGCCTGAGAAGGCATTAGAATATATCGAACGCAGTAAAGGGCGTAACCTGGTGGAATTAATCACCCAGAAAAACCTACACCCCCAAGGCGTTAGTCAAGAAATTGTCGCCCAATTAAATGAATTAAAGCAAAGAGTTGTTAATGAACAAATTCGCTTACAACATCAAAGCATTAACCAGAATTTAATGCGTAGTGATAACCTAACTCCCTACGTTCAAGATCACAGTTATCTGAAGGAATATCAACAAGACTTAGATAATTTTATTGCAAGAGAAATTAAGGATCCTCTTTTTAGCCTTACTCAAAAAGTTGAGCCGATCGCATTTACAGAGATTCAAGCTTTCACTAATGCCGAAACTTGTCTGCTGCAATGGTACATTACAGGGGAGAAAATACTCGTTTTTGTCGTGTCTGCTGAGGGAGAGGTTAAATATTGGCAATCTTCCGAAAATGATAAAAATCAATTATTTGATAAAATCAACAATTATCTACAGCTTTACTACTCAGGAAATGGTAAGCAAGAATGGAGAAATCAACTGTCTAACCTCCTACAGACTTTTGCTGATATTCTGCATATTAATGATATTCTTGCCCTGATTCCCGATACTTGTCAACGCTTAATTATTATCCCCCATTGGTTTCTGCATATTTTACCCTTACACGCCTTACCTGTTGATCCCCCCCAACCCCCCTTAAAAAGTGGGGAGTCGGCAACGGGGGGATCAGAATTACAAGATTTATTTCCGAAGGGTGTACAATATGCGCCTAGTTGTCAAATCTTGCAAAAAATTTCCCAAACTTTTCACCATTCCGACTTTAATAAACTGTTCGCTATTCAAAACCCCACCAAAGACTTATTTTACACTGACTTAGAAGTTAATATCCTCTCAACTTTCTTTACTGAACCTCAAGTTATCGCCCAAGATAACGCCACTAAAAACGCTGTTCTTCCCCATCTCAAATCCTCAGATAACCACTGTTATCACTTCTCCTGTCATGGAAGCTTTAACCCAGCTAATCCCCTTGAATCCGCCTTATTTTTAGCGAATAAGGAACCCTTAACATTAGGCGAAATCTTTGAACTGCGCTTGAATAAATGCCGCCTTATCACCCTTTCCGCTTGCGAAACTGGCATGATTGATATAAACTCTATCAGTGATGAATATATCGGTTTACCCAGTGGTTTTCTGTTTGCGGGAAGTCCCAGCGTTGTCAGTAGTTTATGGACAGTTAATGACCTATCAACCTCCTTCTTGATGATTAAATTATATGAGATTTTATTTGATGAGAATCAGCAAGTTTCTGTACCAGTTGCTTTAAAAACTGCACAAAATTGGTTACAGAATTTAACCGTACAAGAATACTTGAATCAGTTGGATAGTTGCCTAAAAATTGTCAAGTCAATGCAACAAAAATTAACATCAAAAGAATTTAATCGATTGATGGATATGATTGAAGATGAACAAATTAGAATAAAAGGGTTTGAACTTAATTATAAGCTGTTCAATAACCCTTTTTATTGGGCTGCTTTTACCGCATCAGGTATCTAAACTAATCACAAAAATTGTCTAATGTTTCCCTAAAAACGTGAATAGCGAGAGGAGTTGCTACTACTACCAAAACTGGATTACCAGAAGTAGCAAGTAAACCAACTAATCCACCTAATATATTAGGTGCTAAATCATCTTTAACTCGGTCATGACATATTAATTGACGTGCTTGGGTGATAGCTTGTTGCCAAAAATTATCTTCATCTGCTCTCACTGTATCAATATTTGAACGCCTTGCTAATCTCATAGCAGCATACTTCAAATCGCCATCACACCGCTCAATTAAGTCAATATCTCCTAATGCGTTAGAATCCTCTGCCAATTCAGCGCGAAACTGAGCAATTTCTTCAGCAGTAACTTTAGTTGATTCAATATCCATAGGTTGTTCTTATTTACAGACAATACTGATTGTATAGTTTCTATTTTGCCATCTATCGATAGTTTTTGATAGACAGTGTTAAGTGGTCAATTTCTCTTCTCTGATCCATGTTAAGAGCATCTTAACAATCTTTGACAAAATGAACTTTATGTGGGTTGCTTACCCAGAAATAAACTGATCACAAAATTGGCTAATTGTCAATAGCTTTTGAGATGCTCTCATTCCACAATACCCTCGATCGAGCTTAGGGTAACATTTTGGGCTTATTGAACTTAACTAGCGATAGATTCGAGGATTTATTAGCCCCATCAAAACCAAAAACCCTGATTTTAGCTAGATTTTACCCGATCTACCGCCCTAGCCCAACAAATAATTTTTCGCACAGATAAGAATTATTCTCAATAGCTGTACAATAGGAAAAGACAACTTTACCAAGAATCGAGCAATGAACGATAAAATAACTCGTAGAGTCTTTCTAGGCGCAGGAACAGCCACCTTAGCCCTAGCGGTGGGTCAATTAGGGAAAATAAACGAGGTTTCTGCCCAAACTAACCAATTAAACCTCTATTCCTCCCGTCACTACAACACCGACCGACGATTGTATGACAACTTCACCCGACAAACGGGAATAAAAATTAACCTCGTGGAAGGGGAAGCGGACCCATTAATCGAACGAATCAAAAGCGAAGGCCGCAATAGTCCTGCTGATATACTCCTGACGGTAGATGCGGGGAGATTATGGCGGGCCGACCAACAGGGAATTTTTGCCCCGGTCAATTCCCGCATTCTCACCCAAAGAATTCCCGCTAATTTGCGTCACCCCAAAGGTCACTGGTTCGGGTTTAGTAAACGCTTGCGGGTAATTATGTACAACAAAGACAGAGTTAACCCCAGAGAAATCGATTCCTATGCAGATTTAACCAATCCCAAATGGAAAGGAAAAGTCGTCACCCGGTCATCTAGTAACATCTATAGTCAATCTTTTACCGCTTGGTTAATCGACATCCAAGGGGAAGCGGCCGCAGAAAAATGGTGTCGAGGATTAGTGGCTAATTTTGCTCGTTCACCCCAGGGAAATGATAAGGCACAAATCGAAGCTGTAGCCGCAGGAATTGCCGATTTAGCCCTAGCTAACACCTATTACTTAGCTGGGTATGCCGAAGAAAAAGACCCCGCTAAACGGGCAATTTATGACCAAGTAGGCGTAATTTTCCCCGACCAAACAGGGCGCGGCGCTCACGTTAATATTAGCGGTGGTGGTTTAATTAAAACTGCCCCCAATCGAGAATCGGCAATTAAATTTTTAGAGTATCTTTCTAGCAATGAAGCACAGAACTTTTTTGCTAAGGGTAATCAAGAATATCCCGTCGTTCGAGGCGTTGCTTTAGATCCTGTTCTGGCAAAACTCGGACGCGGGAAAGAAGATACCGTTAGTGTGGCTAATTATGGTCCTAATTTAGCCAAAGCAGTACAGGTAATGAATCGCGCTGGTTGGAAGTAAGTTATCAGTTATCAGTTATCAGTTATCAGTTATCAGTGGGAAGTGGGAAGTGGGGAGCTTTTTTCAGTGATCAGAACGTAGGTTGGGTTGAAGCATGAAACCCAACGCCCGATTATGTTACGCTACCGCTAACCCATCCTACAAATAATTGTGCCTCCCTACTTAATTGGTTAAGCTAAAAGCTTGGATGTACTTAGTTTATAACCTTCTTTTTAGGTAGGAGAATTGCCAGATTCTTTTTTTTGCCTTTTGCCTTTTGCCTTTAGAAGCTAATTACCGATTACTGTTCACTGATAATTGCTATGTTAAGGCAATTGAAATAAAACCGAGAGATTATTAGCGGGCATAGGAATTACTTCTAACAATTGTAAACCTCGATCGCTCGCTGCTTGCACCACATCTTCTAAATTCCTAACTCCCCAAGCAGAGTTTTGAGAACGGAGAGAAAGATCAAAGCTTTCATTACTAGGAGAAGTATGTTTTCCCTGTCGTTTATAGGGACCATAAAGATAGAGAATTTCCCCTGGACTGAGAATGCGACTCGCTCCTGCCATTAAAGCTAAACAAGCGGACCAAGGGGCGATATGAATCATATTAATATTAACAATGGCATTAATAACAATATTTTCCTTCTCTACCGCCCAAACTGACTGATGAACATCGATAAATAGGGGGCGATCGAGATTAGAACTAGGATAATAATCGCACCAACTGCGAATACTATCTAGAGCCAGAGGGTTACAATCCGAGGGAATCCAACGACGAGGGGCAAGACGAGGGGCAAAAAAAACAGCGTGTTCACCCGTGCCGCTAGATATTTCTAAGATATTGCCAGTCTTCGGTAAAAATTGGCTGAGAACTTCCAAAATAGGCTGACGATTGCGTTCTGTTGCTGGGGCGTATTGACGTAAATCAGACATAATACTAAATCCTTTGAGTACAGGCTAGTTATGAGGAGAGGCAAAAGGGGGAATAAATAATCAGTTTTTAATAACAGGATTTAGTATAACTACAGCGTTTCTCCTAAAGATGAAGCGTAACCTAGATCAGTGATCAGCTTTTTTCTCCCTTCTCCCTTCTCTTCAATTCATAATTCATAATTCATAATTACC
Source organism: Microcystis sp. BLCC-F209 (assembly GCF_041928595.1). NCBI lineage: Bacteria > Bacillati > Cyanobacteriota > Cyanophyceae > Chroococcales > Microcystaceae > Microcystis > Microcystis sp. BLCC-F209. The sequence continues at coordinate 4,995 of NZ_JBHFLL010000200.1, read as the reverse complement.
ACTCCTCAAACAGATTATATTACCCTTGGCAGTGCCTTGAGTTCGATCGCTGCTCTGGAAAAATATTAAGTTTTATTAAGAAGTTAGTGACAAAACACCAGCTTTAATCTCTATTATCGTAGTAAGTGGCTTTTGACTGGAATCAAGCCGGTCAAGATAAATAGTAACTTTTGCCCATCATCAAACAAAGATGGTCAGTCTAACTAAAACAGTCGCTGTGGCCATGCCCTCGTGATCAATTCCTATGTCAACCCTGGTTATTGTCGAATCCCCCACCAAAGCTCGGACGATCAGTAATTATCTGCCTAGCGGCTATCGAGTCCAAGCCTCCATGGGCCACATCCGCGATCTGCCCGCCTCCGCCGAAGAAATTCCCCCCGCCCAGAAAGACAAATCCTGGGCTAACTTAGGCGTGGATGTGGAGAACGATTTCGATCCTCTCTACGTCGTCCCCAAAACCAAAAGTAAAATCGTCAAAGAATTAAAAGAAGCCCTCAAAGGGGCCAGCGAACTGATCCTTGCCACCGACGAAGATCGGGAAGGGGAAAGCATCAGTTGGCATCTCTTGCAGGTACTCAACCCGAAAATACCCACCAAAAGGATGGTATTTCACGAAATCACCAAAGAAGCGATCCAAACCGCCCTGAAAAATTGTCGCTCCATCGACGAAAATTTAGTTCACGCCCAAGAAACCCGCCGCATACTCGATCGCCTCTACGGTTATACCCTCTCCCCCCTACTCTGGAAAAAAATCTCTAAAGGGTTATCCGCCGGCCGGGTGCAATCCGTAGCCGTGCGTCTGCTCGTGCAACGGGAACGGGAACGACGGGCCTTTAAAACCGCCAATTATTGGGACCTGAAAGCGACTTTAGAAAAGGACAAAAATCAATTCGACTCGAAATTAGTCACCTTAAACGGTCAAAAAGTGGCAAATGGGAGCGATTTCGATGCCGACACCGGCAGACTGCTCCCCAGTCGCCAGGTGACACTCTTAGATCAAGCGACGGCGGCGGCCTTAAAAGAACGCATCCAAGACAAAATCTGGCGCGTTAGCCACACCGAAGAAAAACCCACCACTCGCAAACCATCCCCCCCCTTCACTACTTCCACCCTACAGCAAGAAGCTAACCGGAAACTAGGCATATCCGCCAGGGACACCATGCGAATCGCCCAAAATCTCTACGAACAGGGCTACATCACCTATATGCGGACTGATTCCGTCCATCTTTCCGATCAGGCCATCACCGCCGCCCGCAATTGTGTAGAACAAATGTACGGCAAAAACTATCTCAGTCCCCAACCCCGGCAATACACCACCAAAAGCAAAGGAGCGCAGGAGGCCCACGAAGCCATCCGGCCCGCCGGCAGTAGCTTTCGCCTACCCCGGGAAACTGGTCTGAGCGGACTAGAATTCGCCCTCTATGACCTAATCTGGAAACGCACCGTCGCCTCACAGATGGCCGATGCCCGTATTACCCAGATCGCCGTCAATATTCAGGTGGAAGATGCCGGATTTCGCTCCTCCGGCAAAAGAATCGACTTCCCCGGCTTTTTCCGCGCCTATGTGGAAGGTTCCGACGATCCCGAAGCCGCCATCGACGACCAAGAAATCATCCTACCCCCCCTCAGCGTCGGTGATACCCCCAATTGTCGCAAACTAGAAGCCATTAGCCACGATACCCAACCCCCCGCCCGTTATAGCGAAGCCTCACTCGTAAAAACCCTCGAAAGTGAAGGAATCGGGCGACCCAGCACCTACGCCACCATTCTCGGCACCATTATCGATCGCGGTTATGCCCAAATGCGGAATAAAACCCTCATTCCCACCTTCACCGCTTTTGCCGTGGTTAGTTTGTTAGAAAATCATTTCCCCGACCTGGTAGATCCCAAATTTACCTCAAAAATGGAAGAAACCCTCGACGATATCGCCACCGGTTCCGCTCAATGGTTGCCCTATCTCGATCGCTTCTATCGCGGCGAAAAGGGGCTAGAAAGCCAAGTAAAAGAGCGCGAGAGTCAAATTAACTCTAGCACCGCCAAATCGGTGATTTTAGAGGATTTACAGGCAACTATCAAGATCGGCAAATACGGTCCCTATCTGGAAGTCTCCCGAGACGATCAAATCCTCACCGCTTCCATCCCCGCCGATTTAACCCCCGCCGACCTCAACCCCGAACAGGTAGAAACCCTGCTGCGACAAAAAACCGCAGGTCCCGATAAAATCGGTCTTGATCCCGACACCGGAGAACCCATTTATCTGCTCGTCGGTAGTTATGGTCCCTACGTCCAGTTAGGAGATGTCAGCGACGACAATCCCAAACCCAAACGCGCCTCCCTACCCAAAGGAGTCAAACCCGACGATATCACCCTCGAACAAGCGGTGGGTTTATTAGCACTGCCGCGACTGCTGGGAACCGATCCCCTCACCGGAGGCAAAATCAAAGCCAGTTTAGGACGCTTCGGTCCCTATATAGTTCGCGAAGAAGGCAAAGAAAAAGAATATCGTTCCCTCAAAGCCGGCGATGATATCCTAACCATCACCCTCGATCGCGCCTTGGCCCTATTAGCCGAACCGAAAAAAGCTCGCAGCACCCGCGGTTCGGGCAAACCACCCCTAAAAGAATTGGGCAAACATCCCGACGACGGGGAATTGGTGGCATTGTACGAGGGTCCCTACGGAGTTTATATCAAACACGCTAAGACCAACGCCAAAATTCCCGAAGGCGAAACCGCCGAAACCCTCACCCTAGAACAAGCTTTGTCGGCCCTAGCGGCCAAGGCAACTACTGCCAAGAAAACCACCACCAAGAAAACTACTTCTAGCACCACCAAAAAAACTACTTCTCCGGGTAGTAAAACCAGCAAAAGTAAGAAGGTTTAGCAGTTAGTGGTGAGGCAATTTTCTCCATGGTTAATTCCTCACCCCGACGCGGCGACAAATCCGGTTGGCTTTTTTGTCCTCTGCACCACTTTGACTAGGCTGATCCTAAGTAGGTAGGCGTTAAAAATTATCAGACACCACCCTTATCAAGGGTAGGGTTGATTCATGAATCAACCCTACCTTATCAAGTGGGGCAGGGGGGATCGAACGTAAAATCCATTTTTAATTTAATTATAACCAGCTACTTATACCTCAAATTCCCCTACTGTAAAGCAATCGCCATCGCTTCTTGGGGAATTTGCCGGTAAATTGGTTTTAAAAATTGTTCTATGGCATCGGATTCGGGAGCAGCCAGGGGAAAATTGCCTAAAATGTCGAGAATGGTTTGATTTTCATTCCCCGGCGTAATTACGACTAGGGAGGGATCTAGCTCTTCATCGTACTGCCAAAAGCGATCGATAGCACTTTCGGTGGCAGTTTTTTCGACTACTGCGGAGGGTTGACTGACTGCTAAAGGTTGATTATCAGAGGAATAGGAGCGTTTTTCCCGTAAAGCTTCCAGAATTTGGCTTTTGGTTCGGCCGCGCAGTTGCAACAGCAGGAAGGGATCGACGCTAAAACGATCGCCCAATTGATAATATACTGCTCCTATATGTTTGCAGGGGTTGGCTTGATCGGGACAGGTGCAACGGGAGCGAATATCGGCCAGGGAAAAGGGAAATAAATTCACCCCACTGTCGATAAAAATACGCTCGATATGATCGGGCATTTGTCCGGTGAGTAATTGAGCAGAATAAATGGCTTTTTTGGAGAGAAGCTTAATAATATAGTCCCATTCTTCATCACTAAAGGCCGCTAGGGATAAATCCACTATATAAGGCGCTGGTTCACTGCCTTGTACTCTGGCAATAACTTGCGAGTCTTCAAAGTCAATACTTAAAACATTGCCTTCTCTTGCGTACAGTCTGGCTCGTTCCAAGCGTTTTTTAAAGCGATAGGAATCGAGGAGTTCTAACCATTTTTGTACCCACCAAGCTTGTTCTGTCATTTTTTATTCACCCTACCGCTTATCAGCTTCGTTACCAACAAAAACGCCAATTCAAAAAGGAAAAGCATCAGCCTAGAGGCTTTACTAGGAAAGGCTCATCAGGTATAGTCTGATCAATACAACAACAAATCAGACCCAAAAACGAAGCCCTCAATATCTTAACATAAGTAGGTAGGCACAATTATTTGTAGGATGGGTTAGCGGTAGCGTAACCCATGCGGGCGTTGGGTTTCATGCTTCAACCCAACCTACGTTTATTTTATATTTAATTCCACCCACCTACTTAGAACCAAGAAAGTTGCTCTACCAACTTAGTCAAGAGGAAAATTTATCTCAACGACAAATAGCCGTCTTGATCCTATGTCATCAAAGCACCACCTGAGCAAGTATTAAGAAGGAATCAGAGTTCCTGCGGATGCTATCTACAAAGGTATAGCACAAGCTGATACTAAATCGGTTTTTAGGCTAAGACGTATTTAAATCGCTTATTCTTAGATTAGCCGAATCTCCCCAAATCCCTTTACTGTTGCCTCTTGCCTCTTGCCTCATCTCAACAGGCAATTTAAATTACGAACAGCTTAATAGTGTGATTAACTCCCAATCGAACTTTAAAAATCCACTCCCCACTTCCCACTTTCCTATACTTTTTAAACAGGATTTAGTATGAGAGTGAGACTCGCCGCAAAAACTGAAAACAACCTTTTAAAAAAGTAAGTAAGTACCTAGGCAAAATTAATTACATACTCGCCTCCAAAATTGTCCAGCACTTTTTTAACGTAAGCGAGGAGGCTCTTTCGGTCTTTATAGGTGCTAAATTCAATCCATTCATATTTTAAAAATCTCCATAATATTTCAATTAAATTTCGCTAGTAACCGTTCCGACCTGTATCTCATAAAATAATTGATTATCTCGTTTCATTATTCCTAAAATATTTAGTCTTTTACCTTCAATTGGTGGTAACTTTATCGTGGTTTTTTCTTCTTGCCAAGCGTCAGGAATACAAGGCTTTGAATCCCATCCCATTTCATCCAAATATCCTATCTCAATCTCTCCTCTTTTTTCCTG
>NZ_JBHFLL010000020.1:0-9273 GCF_041928595.1 Microcystis sp. BLCC-F209 | reverse complement strand
CCCAGTATTATTACTACTAATACTATCCATAAAGGGTGTCTTTTTCCTTGATCTTTCCGAAAGTCCTTGACTTGTTTCAGTTTTTCTATTAAGCTCAACATATATTTGAAAGGTTGGCGGTCACTTCTCATTTTACAAAGACAGTGATCGCTTTTACTTTTGATATTCTGATGGGAGAATGAAACAGCCCTAGGATCAAGGGGGTATCGAACCTCAAATCCATTTTTAATTTAATTATAACCAGCTAAGTAGGTAGGCACAATTATTTGTAGGATGGGTTAGCGGTAGCGTAACCCATGCGGGTGTTGGGTTTCATGCTTCAACCCAACCTACGTTCATTTTATATTTAATTCCACCCACCTAAGTAGTCGTGCAAAATTAATTTCCTAGTGAAGATAGGCAAGAGGCAAGAGGCAAGAGGCAAGAGGTGGTTAGATATGTGTAATTAATTTTGCTTAGGTACTTACTTACTTATGAATGATGAATGAATGATGAAGTGGGGAGAAGGGGAGAAGGGGAGAAGCGGAGAAGGGGAGACGGGAGATGGGAGCAGGGAGAAAAAAGCGTTCGACAAAAGCTCACGCCGAAGTCTGACGGCTAACGAATGTTACGATTGTTACAACATCTTGACATTAATTCTGATACCCTGACAATGTGTCAATCTGTGCAGTAATGGGGCAGAAACTCAGGTGGTATCGATCTATATTTCTATTGTTGAGGGCAACCCGCACTTGCGATCGCTATTAGCTTGGCATCTGCAACAGGCCGGTTATTTTGTTAACCAATCGGCAACCCTGCAAAGTGCGCGTCAAGCTTTCCTTCATCGTCAACCAACCTTAGCAATTATCGATTCCGACTTGCCAGATGGGGATGGAATCGAACTCTGCCGTTGGCTTGATCAACAAAAACAGTCTTTAATCCTGATTCTCTCGGCCCGTAATAGCGAAAAAGATGTGGTCAATGGTTTAAAAGCCGGGGCCGACGACTACCTGAGAAAGCCCTTTGGAATGCAAGAATTTATGGCTAGGGTGGAAGTGTTAACCCGTCGTTTACGCGGTGGGGCAGCTCCCCTACACTTGGATTATGGGGAATTAAAAATAGATTTAGCCCAACGACGGGTACAATTTCGCGGGGAGTATATCGAATTAACGCCCCAAGAGTTTAGCCTACTCTACGTTTTAGCCCAAGCGGAGGGAACACCCCTATCAAGAGCTGATTTACTGCGTCGCGCCTGGCCCGAGGAAATCGATAATCCCCGGACAATTGATACTCATGTTCTGTCTTTGCGGAAAAAAATCGAAACTGATCCCAGACAACCTAATTTAATTCAAACCGTCCGCAACGTCGGCTATCGTTTCAATCTAGAAATGTTGGCCGAGATCAATTCAGCTTTAGAAGCTAATATTATTGCCCCCACCAAAGGCAATCATAACGGTCATTCCATGAGTAAAATTCCCGCTCACAATGTTAGTCGTTAATTTTGGCTTTGTCCGACCAATGAGCAGATTTTTGGCGGAAATCGTCTCCTAACCACTGAATCGAAGCGAGGAGACGAAGGGCCAGTTAAACCGTAGTCACCATTGACCGATCCGCTTGTCGCTGAAATTCCGTCAATAAACGCCGAAATTCGTCGCCGTCAATGGTTTCCTGTTCAATCAGTATATCCACCAAGCGATCAATCGCCCCACGATTGTCAAGGATAATTTTTGTTGCTAAATCGTGGCATTGCTTGACAATTTCCCTTACTTGTGCATCAATTTTCGCCATCATCGCAAAAGAATGGTCGGCATGATAACCGGCACCAGCAGCACCGAGATAGGAATTGCCCTCCTCCTCTAGGGCAATTAATCCCAATTCCGACATTCCCAGACGCGTTACCATCTGTCGGGCCAGATAGGTAATTTTTTCAATATCACTACTGGCACCGGTGGTCACTTCATCCTCACCGAAGATACATTCCTCCGCCACTCTTCCCCCTAATAATCCCGCAATTCGGGCTAATAACTGGGAACGACTGGTTAAACCCTGTTCTTCATCGGGAGTGAACCAAGTTAACCCCTGCGCTTGACCCCGGGGAATCAGGGTGACTTTTTCCACCTGATCGTGGCCGGGACAGAGACTAGCGACAATCGCATGGCCGACTTCGTGATAGGCGATCAAACGCTTGGCTTTACTATCGACTAAAGCGCGCCCTTCCATACCGGCCACAATCCGGTCGATGGCATCGTTGACTTCCTCCATGGTAATGGCCTCTTTGCGCCTTCTAGCGGTAAAAATCGCCGCTTCGTTGAGCATATTAGCCAAATCTGCCCCGGTAAAACCGGGGGTGCGACGGGCGATCGCCGCCAACGCCACATCGGCAGCCACCTTTTTATCGCGAGAATGGACCTCTAAAATGGCCAAACGTCCCTTAAAATCTGGATAATCCACCACTACCTGTCGATCAAAACGACCAGGACGCAAAAGGGCCGAATCCAAAACATCGGGACGGTTGGTGGCGGCAATGACGATAATGCCAGTATTTTCCTCAAAACCGTCCATTTCCGTTAATAATTGGTTCAGGGTTTGTTCCCGTTCATCATTACCTCCCCCATAACCGACCCCTCGTTGACGACCAACGGCATCAATTTCATCGATAAACACCAAACAAGGGGCATTTTCCTGGGCTTTTCGGAACAGATCTCGCACTCGCGACGCACCAACCCCGACGAACATCTCCACGAATTCCGACCCGGAGATGCTGAAAAAAGGCACTCCCGCCTCTCCTGCGATCGCTTTAGCCAGTAAAGTTTTCCCCGTCCCAGGTGGCCCGATTAACAGGACTCCTTTCGGGATTTTTGCGCCAATAGCCGTAAATTTTTCCGGTTGTTTGAGGAATGTCACCACTTCCTGTAAATCTTCCTTGGCCTCATCCACCCCCGCCACATCATTAAATTCTATGCCGGTTTTCGCCTCCATCTGAAACCGCGCCCTTGATTTACCGAAGTTCATCGCTTGACCGGAAGCATTGGCAGAACGACGGATAATAAACACCAATAATCCCAAGACGAGAATAATCACTAACAGGTTAGTGAGAACATTGATCAAGGCCGAATTGTCAGTGCTGGGGAGAATGCCGTACTCAATTTTTTCAGCATCGAGTTTCTTGATTAATTCGGGATTTTGGTCAAATAAATTGACTTCTTTCGGGGGATCCTTATCCGTTTGACCGACGAGGGTAACTGCTGCCTGCTGCAAAGAAGGATTGATTTCCACCTTTTTTACCTTGCCTTGGTCAATCTTCTCTAACAATTCACCGTAGGTGAGGGTATTTGGGTTTTTTTGACTCCAAGCAGGAGTGACATGGCCAAAGGTTTGCAGAATCATCCAAGTGCTGACAATCCCTTTCCATACTTGCCGATTACCACGATTCTTAGCTGAGTTGGCTCTAACTACGGTGAGCGGAGATTTTTGATCCATAATTGACTCTATATCTAGTTACCCTGTATTCATTGTGACAGATCGACTCGATCGTGACCACTGTTCTGTTTTCCCCCAGGCACGACCCTGAGGGGAAATAGTGATGACGGTTTTTTGCTATACTATATTTAGCTAGGTGGTCTAACCACTGCCTATCCCAATCACTAACAGTTTAGGGAAGTGGGTTTCGCCCGCTTTTTTTATTGTCCAAATCATGACCCATCCGCTCATTCCCGACCTGCTGCACCTAGCCACCCCTATCGCTGAAAACTTGGGGCTAGAAGTGGTCGATATCGTTTTCCAAACCAATAAAAGGCCTCCCGTCCTGCGCGTCGATATTCGCAATCTTACGGGAGATACTGGTTTAGAGGACTGTGAGCAGATGAGTCGGGCCCTAGAAACCGCCCTCGACAGTCAAGAAGTCTTACCCGGGACCTACGTTTTAGAAATATCTAGCCCCGGCATTTCTCGACAACTGAGCAGCGAGCGCGAATTTCAGTCTTTTAAAGGTTTTCCCGTCATCGTTACCGGCCAGGATGGCCAGGGAAAACCACAAGAATGGCGCGGAAAACTGCAAGGTAGAGATGAGCAATCTATTTATCTTAACCAAAAAGGTCGCTCCCTGACCATCGATCGCACTACCGTCATCAGCGTCCGTTTAGATGAGCAGCGCAATAATCAGTGATCAGTAAACAGTAATCAGTAAACAGTGATCAGGGATAAGGATGAAGATAAATAACTCACTAACTGATTAACTTAAAACTTACATCTGATAACTTACATCTGATAACTGATAACTGATAACTGATACAAGGCTGACGGATAAAAAACTAATAACTCAAAAGTAAGGAGAAAAAATAATTATGGCCACTGTTAATTTGCCTGGGTTAAAAATGATGATCGAAGAAATTAGCCAACGACATAATCTGCCCAAAAATGCCGTACAGGAAGCCTTGCGTGAAGCCCTTATCAAGGGGTACGAACGTTATCGCCGCGCCCAAAGTTTAGAAAAAGCAGCTCAATTTCATGAAGATTATTTCAATAACTTTGATGTGGAATTAGACGTAGAAGAAGAAGGCTTTCGCATCCTTTCTACTAAAACTATTGTCGAAGAAGTGACTAATCCCGACCATCACATCGGTCTCAAAGAAGTGCAAGAAGTGGCCGATGAGGCCCAATTAGGGGATGAAGTAGTTCTGGATGTCACCCCCGACCAAAGAGAATTTGGTCGCATGGCGGCGATTCAAACTAAACAGGTTTTACTGCAAAAACTGCGGGATAACCAACGCAAACTGATTCAAGAGGAGTTCCAAGATCTAGAAGGAACGGTTTTACAGGCCCGGGTCGTCCGTTTTGAAAGACAGGCCGCTATTGTCATGGTACAAAGCACCTACGGTCAACCGGAAGTGGAAGCAGAACTACCCAAACGGGAACAGCTGCCCAACGATAACTATCGGGCCAACGCCACCTTTAAAGTGCTGCTCAAAAAAGTCCTAGAAGGTTCTCACCGGGGCCCGCAATTAATCGTTTCCAGAGCGGCGGCGGGTTTAGTAGTATATCTGTTCGCCAACGAAGTTCCCGAAATCGAGGAGGAAATCGTGCGTATTGTCGCCGTCGCCCGGGAAGCCAATCCCCCCTCCCGTCACGTTGGTTCGCGGACAAAAATCGCCGTCGATACCCTAGAAAGAGACGTGGATCCGGTTGGGGCCTGTATTGGGGCCAGAGGTTCGCGGATTCAAGCCGTGGTTAACGAATTGCGGGGGGAAAAAATCGACGTGATTCGTTGGTCTCCGGATCCGGCCACCTACATCGCCAATGCCCTTAGTCCCGCCCGTATCGACCAAGTTTTGTTCACTAATGCCGAAGAAAGACAAGCATTGGTACTGGTCGCCCAGGATCAATTAAGTTTAGCGATTGGCAAAGAAGGGCAGAACGTGCGTTTAGCCGCCCGTCTGACGGGCTGGAAAATCGATATTAAGGATATCGCCCTCTATAAAGGCGAACAAGAGCTAAAAAACGCTGAAAAAGACCTAGAATTGCAGGATTTAGAAGAAGAATGAATCCCTTCGTCAATTATCGACGCTGTATTAGCTGTCGTCTCTTCGCCCCGAAAGAATCCTTTTGGCGAATTGTCCGACTACACCCGTCCGGACAGATACAATTAGATCAAGGCATGGGAAGAGCCGCCTATATCTGTCCGCAGTCCCACTGCCTGCAACTAGCCAGGCAAAAAAATCGTCTCGGACGCGCCCTAAAAGCCAATATTCCCGAAACGCTCTATGACTCCTTGCAAGAGCGACTCGGGCCTGGCGAGCAAGGTCGAGCAAATCAGGATTAAAATTGACGATCATAGCCACAAAATCGTTAGCATAGAAATGGGGCTCCTGACAGGATCAAAAAATCAGCCAACTTATAGGATCACTAACAATTTAGCCGGGGGATAATGGATGAGTAACGCGAAAGTCAGAATTTACGATTTATCAAAAGAATTGAATCTAGACAACAAAGACATTTTGGACATCTGTGACCAGTTAAACATCGAGTACAAGAGCCACAGTAGCACGATCAGCGAAGAGGATGCCCAACGCATCAAAGCGATTGCGGCCAAGGGAGTGGCCTCGAGTACCGGGAAAACTAGCATGGGTCAGCGAGAATCGGCTAGTCCTGCCGAAGAAAAAAAACAAAAGATTTTAGCCCTGCATAAACACAACCGCCCCGAAACCGGCGAAGAGGGGCTAAACTATCCCGGTTCCGGCAGTTCCTCGGCCAAACCGACTTTAATCAGTCCCCCCCGTCCCCCGGTGAAACCCCTCGTCGCTCCCTGGGGGAGCGACGAGGCGGCCGAAAAAACTCCCCCTACGGAGGAGAAGAATGCAGCCACCGCCACTGCAGCAGAGATGCTGTCTCAAACCCCCAGTGTTAAAGAAACCCCGACCGAAACCCCGCTAGTCCCAGAAGCAGCCCCCACCTTGATCGCCCCACCCAATCGACCCTCCCTCACCCAGAAACCACGCCCTGAAACCGCCTCGAGCCGGCCAGAACCCCGAGCCAAAAATGCCCCCGGCAGTAACGACAGGCCCCGGGGAGAAAAACGCGAGCGCGGCGAGAGCGAAAACGCCCCTAGTCCTGAGCGCAGGGCTGGCTTGGCTAAACCCGAAAAACCGACCCTCAACCGCAAAACCGACGGAAAAAGCCCGAAACTGGGGGAACCAGCCAGAGAAGTGCGGGAGACGGTGGAATTGAAGCGCCCAGTTCGCCCCGGTTTGCCCGCCAAAATCTCGGCTACCGGCGAGGAAGAAACCGATACCACCAAGAAATCTGGTGTTGATGGCACAGAAATCGATACAGATACCGGATTGCTGGGAGCAGACGGGCTGAAAAAACTCAAACGACCCACCATGCCCCCTCGCATGGCCAAAAAATCTAGCTGGGAAGAAGAAGAAGAAGAAGAGAAAAAAGCGGCCAAAACCGCCAAAACTGCCGGCAAAAACAAACGCCGCACCCAGGCTCTCTTTGAAGATGACGATGATCTAGAATCGGAACTATCCGGGTTAATCAACACCCCCAGTTTTACCCTTTCCACCGCTCGTCCCCCCAAACCGCCCAGCGCGAAAGCAACCACCCCCGGCACTCCAACAGCAGTCAAAGTTAAGCGGCCTAGTAAACCAGGCGCCCATACCAGCAGTCCGAAAAGCGAGCGCCAAGAACCCCAAGAGGAAAAACGCCCGGAAAGCATCATCATCACCGGCAGTCTCACTGTGCGCGACCTCTCGGAATTGATGAAAGTCCCCGAAACCGAGATCATCAGAACCCTATTTTTTAAAGGGATGGCGGTTAATATCACCCAAACTCTCGACGTGGACACCATCGAAATGATCGCCAGGGACTTCGAGATGGCCGTGGAAACCCCCAGCACCCAGTCGGCAGCAATCAAAACCACGGAAATGATCGATGTCTCCGACTGGGAAAGTCTCCAGCGTCGTCCTCCCGTCGTCACCATTATGGGTCACGTTGACCACGGTAAAACCACCCTCCTCGACTCGATCCGCAAAACCAAAGTCGCCCAAGGAGAAGCCGGCGGCATCACCCAGCATATCGGTGCTTACCACGTCGATGTGGAACATAACGGCAAACCAGAACAGATTGTCTTTTTGGATACCCCCGGCCACGAAGCTTTTACCGCCATGCGCGCCCGCGGGGCGAGAGTCACCGATATAGCGGTGCTGGTGGTAGCCGCCGATGATGGCGTACAACCGCAAACGAAAGAGGCAATTAGTCACGCTAGGGCCGCCGAAGTCCCCATCGTGGTGGCCATTAACAAAGTCGATAAACCCTCGGCTAACCCCGACCGGATTAAACAGGAATTGACCGAACAGGGACTGGTGGCTGAAGATTGGGGCGGTGAGACGATCATGGTTCCCGTTAGCGCCCTGCGGGGTGAAAATCTCGATAATCTGCTGGAAATGATCCTCTTGGTGGCAGAAGTAGAAGAATTGGTCGCTAACCCCGATCGCTTGGCTAAGGGAACCGTCATCGAAGCTAACCTCGATCGCACCAAAGGGCCCGTGGCTACCCTGCTCGTCCAGAATGGCACTCTCCGGGTGGGCGATAGCATCGTCGCTGGTTCCGTTTTCGGCAAAATTCGGGCGATGATCGATGATCGCGGTCAAAAAGTCGAAGCGGCCACCCCCTCCTTCGCCGTGGAAATCCTCGGTCTTAGTGATGTCCCGGCCGCTGGCGATGAATTCGATGTCTATGAAAGTGAAAAAGAGGCCCGGGCGATCGCTGATCAACGGGCGATCGAACGACGCAACACCCGTTTACAACAGGCCCTCTCCTCCCGTCGCGTTAGCCTTAGCACCCTCTCTATCCAAGCTCAAGAAGGACAACTCAAGGAACTTAATCTCATCCTTAAGGCAGATGTGCAAGGTTCCGTCGAGGCCATCCTCGGTGCGCTTAAACAGTTACCCCAAAACGAAGTGCAGATTCGCGTTCTCCTCGCCTCTCCGGGGGAAATCACCGAAACCGATGTGGATCTGGCCGCCGCTAGTGGTGCGGTGGTGGTGGGCTTTAATACCACCCTGGCCAGTGGGGCCAGGGCTGCCGCCGATCGGGAAGGGGTCGATATCCGCGATTACAATATCATCTACAAGCTCCTCGATGATATTCAAGGGGCGATGGAAGGTCTTCTCGACCCCGAAGAAGTGGAAGAACACCTCGGTTTCGCCGAAGTGCGGGCCGTCTTCACCGTCGGTCGTGGGGCCGTGGCGGGCTGTTATGTCCAATCCGGTAAACTGGTGCGGAACCGCTTCCTGCGCGTGCGTCGCGGCAAGGAAATTGTTTATCAGGGGGTTCTTGATTCCCTCAAACGGATGAAGGAAGATGCCCGGGAAGTGGCCACCGGTTTCGAGTGCGGTGTCGGTGTTTCTAAATTCAATGACTGGAAAGAAGGCGACATTATCGAAGCCTACGAAATGGTCATGAAACGCCGCACTTTATCCAGTTAATTAGACGGTCACCGTCAGGAGTCAGGAGTCAGTTATCAGTTATCAGTTATCAGTTATCAGTCATAATTCCCCCACTCCCCCACCTCCCCACTTCATAATTCATAATTCATAATTCCCCCACTCCCCCACTCCCCCACCTCCCCACTTCATAATTCATAATTCATAATTCCCCCACTCCCCCACTCCCCCACTCCCCCATCCCCCCACTTCATAATTCATAATTCATAATTCCCCCACTCCCCCACTCCCCCACCTCCCCACTTCATAATTCATAATTCATAATTCATAATTCCCCCACTCCCCCACT
>NZ_JBHFLL010000002.1:0-2941 GCF_041928595.1 Microcystis sp. BLCC-F209 | reverse complement strand
CTATCCACGACGCTGTTACTGTATCTGCCTCGACTACATTGGTGATGAAATAGTCCACCTCTGTTGCTTTTTCAATTGAACTTGCATTCATGACGATAGCCAAGTTCCTTTCTCCTTCTAGTTGAGATATTTTCGCTCTGATTTATGCAAGAGGTCTATTGGAACCTCGCAACTATTCAGAACTCAGGCAAGCAGTTTGTGGTGCTTTAAGCGCAATTACCCTTAAAGATATTCATGGCTGGTTCACACATGGTTGCTATTGTACTTCCCCTTTTGTTGACACTTCCCAGTCACCATTACTTACCTCATTCATGGGAAAACCGCTATAAATCCGTTGAGTATAGGCTACATATCAGGACAGGCACTCATGCCAGAGGCAATCATGCAAAACGGAGAATAAATAATCAGTTTTTAATAACCAGATTTAGTACCACTGATGACTGATTACTGTTCACTGAAAAAACTTGCCACTCTCGACAATTCTCCTTCTCCGCTGCGTTAACCATAGTCGATAATAATAAAAGACAGATCGATCGCTTGCGCTCATGACCGGCAACCACTACCAAACCTTAGAAATCAGCCATAAATCGACCCCTGAGGAGATTAAACGGGCCTATAGGCGTTTAGCCAGACAATTCCATCCCGATAGTCAAAACGATAGTGCCAGTCACGATAAAATCGTCGCTATTAACGCCGCCTACGAGATTTTAAGCGATCCGAGACTAAGAAAGGACTACGATAACCAACTAATCGCCAATTCTCCCGAAAAACGCGCCCAACGCACTGCCAGCGCCCAAGCAAATTACCATCGTTACAAAGAAGCAGTCCAGGAAGACGAAGCCCTGGTTAAACAGTGGTATAACCAGACCTATAGTCCGATTAATCGCCTGATCGGTCAAATTATCCGGCCTCTCAAAGGTCAGATCGATCATCTATCCGCCGATCCCTTCGATGATCAGTTAATGGCTGTTTTTCAAGACTATCTAGAAACCTGTCGCCAAAATCTCGATCGAGCCAAAACCCTCTTTTGCCAACGGCCTAACCCTGCCAAAATGGCCAAAGTGGCCGCTTCTCTTTACTACTGTCTCAATCATCTCACTGATGGACTAGAAGAATTAGAAACCTTTACCCTTAACTACGATGATCGCTCTCTCCACACCGGTCAAGAAATGTTTCGCATGGCCCAGCGTTTACAGATAGAAGCTAAACAGATAGCCAGTCAGTGCCAAAATTAGACCTCTGGTAAAAATCAAAAATTGTTGTTAGGGTTAGGAGCCAGTAGTCAGTAGTCAGGAGAATTAAGAATGAATAATAATCAATTAAATGGTCTATTTACAGATTTTAGGCAATTTAATCATTATTTTTGCCTTTTTTGAACCATGAAAAATTAATTATGCCAGAGCTTGATTAAATCTCTAGCCATGGGCAAAAAAAAAGACGAAAATAGATCAGGACCAGATTTACCCAATCCCTAGCTTAACCCCGATGAGAGACAAACAATCAGAAATTACCAATATATCCACCCCGAGAGATTCTGATCTTTATTCCTTGCCCCCCGCCGTCCAACGGGCTGCTAATATCCTTTTACGTCAGGGAAGAGTCGGTTTTTGGACGCAGATTGTCCTGGGCGTAATTTCAGGGGTTTTATTACTCATTGCTACCGCTAGTTTATTAGGGACGAGACAACGCACTTCTGGTATTGAAATCGGTGTTTTATGTGCCATTGGTGGGGCTGGTTTCTTGGTAGTCGCCATTTTCTTTTCCTCTCGTTATATGAAAATTGCCCGTCAAATGTTGAGGGGTGATCAAGATAGTCGCCCAAAAAAATCCGATACTATTCAGTTAATCCGTCAGGGTTTAATCGCTAATATTATCGGGATGTTTTTAACGATTTTGGGAGCGCAAGCGTTAGCGGGAATCGTCTTAATTAAATCCCTCAATGTTCCCCAAGGTACTTTTAATGTTGCCTCTAACCCCAGTCAATTTGTTAATTCCGTTGACCTGTTAATTGTGCAGGCCAATACTAATACAATTCTCGCGCACTTTACCGGTATCGTTACTTCTTTGTGGCTTCTTAATCGTATTACTTCTAAATAAATATGGCTATGCAACGCACCCGTTTAAGTACGCTGGCTAATGTCACCAGCAGTCGATTTAATAGCTTTTTTGGTAATCCTTGGCGGCGGATTTCCCTACAGATAATTTGTGTTTTATTTGGAGTTTTTTCTGGTCAAGCAATCGTCACCACTGCAGGTCAAACTGCTCAATGGGATGTCACCGCTGCCGGTTTATTGCTGCTGTTTACGGAGGCGATTAGCCGGATTGTTTACCGAAAAAGTGCTCAGGCTAAACCAGCACCGATTCTGCGAGAATCTTTCAATTTACTCAAAATTGGTATCACCTATAGTTTATTTCTAGAAGCCTTTAAAATTGGCTCTTAAATAGGGTTTGCTCCAAGGAGTCAGAATAACAGAATGACATCCCTCACTGAGCAAAAGTGCAAGGTTTTTGAGTCCCTCGGATCGTTTTCTCAACCTTTGTTTCTTGCACTTTTTTGCCCTTTTCTAGCAAGGCTTACACTGATATTCAGCAAACCCTAACTGATTGTCCACTGGAGTTTCATCGGAAGATGGTAATTCTTCGGCGCTGGGAAGAGGGCGATTTTTATTATCGGTAAGGTTAACCATAGCTCCGACAAGCGTGGTGTTTAATTAGGGTTTGCGGCAAAAAGTTTGTTGGTGGGGTTAGGAGTCAGTAGCCGGTCGTCAGTAGCCGGTCGTTTCAGGCTTTGTTGCCCTCTTTTTTTGTACCAGTTTATGTACTATGAGGAGAATAATGCAAGGTTTTTGAATGTCCCAATCCTATTTTCTTGCACTAACATCAGATTTTAACAGGTCAAAAACCTTATTTTAAAAGGGTTTTACCATTATTCAGCAAGTCC
>NZ_JBHFLL010000199.1:0-21172 GCF_041928595.1 Microcystis sp. BLCC-F209 | reverse complement strand
TAGAAATTTTTTCTTTCTTCCAGACATCGATAATTTTTTGGCGAAAATCTACGGAATAGGGTCTCATAGGAAGCTGGCGAGTTCTATTATTTGTCTATTTGCTTTTCATTGTACCTCATAGCTCCAAGAAGTGCTATAATTCCAAATAAAACTCTAATGATTCAAGCTTAGTTTTATTAATTGTACTCATATTTGTAGCTCTTTAAAGTTAGCAAATAGTATCAATATATTTTCAATCAATACTCAGAAAATATCAATAAGAGAATCAGCTTTAAACCTTGTCGGTCAACTATCCATTCCCCTCTTCGGGCGCTCCAGGCTTCAAAGTGGGCGACAAAATGAGGTAAGGTAAAAAAGCTGTGCCTATAACCGAGACTATGAGCGTTGAATGGCAATCCGTCAAAACCTACGAGGATATTCTTTACCATAAATGGGGGGGAATCGCCAAAATTACCATCAATCGCCCCCATAAGCGTAATGCCTTCCGTCCGAAGACAGTTTTTGAGCTTTACGACGCTTTCTGTGATGCTCGCGAGGATGCCCGCATTGGGGTAGTATTGCTCACGGGTGCTGGTCCCCACAACGACGGCAAATATGCTTTTTGTTCTGGCGGCGATCAGACGGTGCGCGGTCAGGCGGGTTATATTGGCGATGATGGCGTACCCCGGCTCAATGTGCTGGATTTACAGAAATTAATTCGCTCCATCCCCAAGGTAGTTATCGCGCTGGTGGCGGGTTATGCGGTCGGGGGCGGTCATGTTTTACACTTGGTTTGTGATTTAACCTTAGCAGCGGATAACGCCGTTTTTGGTCAGACCGGTCCGAAAGTGGGTAGTTTTGACGGCGGTTTTGGCTCTAGTTATCTGGCCCGGGTAGTGGGTCAGAAAAAAGCTCGCGAGATTTGGTTTCTTTGTCGGCAGTATAACGCCCAACAAGCTTTAGAAATGGGTTTGGTTAACCATGTCGTCCCGGTAGAGGAATTAGAGCAGGAGGGGATTAAATGGTCTCTAGAAATCCTCGAAAAAAGTCCCTTGGCGATTCGCTGCCTAAAATCGGCTTTTAATGCTGATTGTGATGGTCAAGCGGGTTTACAGGAGTTAGCGGGCAATGCCACTTTACTCTACTATATGACCGCCGAAGGAGCCGAAGGTAAACAGGCTTTCCTGGAAAAACGTCCCCCCGATTTTAGTCAATATCCTTGGCTACCCTAATCAGTGAGCAGTAAACAGTGATCAGTAAACAGTGATCAGTGGGGAGTGGGGAAGTTGGGGAGAAAAAAGCTGACGGCTGATAGCTAAAAGCTTGGCTGCCGCTTCAGATTCAGGCTCGCAGGCTATCTTCTCGCTGAAATTGCTATTAAAATTTCAATGCCATATATCTTATCAATAGAATGATATTCAATCAGAAATATTGAACTTACTAAAAATTGCTTGACAGATCAAGTAAAAATACCTATCATCGTTTCACGTCAACTTACAAAAACTTCATATCAGCATGAAAAAACTCCCTGCATTAGGTGTTGCATTGGGCGTCAGTTTAGCATTGCTTAATAGTGCCAAAGCAGATGCGGCTATCGTCAGTTACGAAAGTGAGTTTTCTCGCTTTTTGCCCTCTACTTTTAAGCCTGGCGATACTTTTGATTTAAGTTTCAGAATTGATAATTCTCGAAGACCGAGACCAATTCGTATTCACAAGATCATATATATTGTTCTGACTCCTCGGGGGAAGATAATAATTACATTGTTCTTTGAAAAATTGTCATCACAATCCTCTTCTAAATTTACAACTCCCCCTGGCGCGATCCCAGCAGATGGTATTGATCTGACCTTAGCTGGTTCCAATGCTTTTGCTATAACCAATGGCTTTGTACCCTTTAACTTCAAAATTACCCGTTCAGATATACTAGCTGCCTATTTATCCTTGTCATTGGACACAGATGGTTTAGTTGCAGGGGATGGGTTTGTTGCTTCTCTTAATTTAAACGGAAAAAGCATTGGTTCACAAGTATTTAAACCTGATTTAAACGTTATAGGAAATATCGGTATCGCTTCACAAGCCTTTGAACCTAATTTAAACGCAAGAAGTATCGGTATCGCTTCACAAGCCTTTGAACCTAATTTAAACGAAATAAGTATCGGTATCAGTTCACAAGCTATACCAGAGCCTAGCACAGTGTTGGCAATTTTAACTCTTGGAGGTGCCATGGCCACATTCAAGAAAAAATCTCAGCCTTTAGGGATGAAAGATTCCCAAGATAATGCCGCCTAACGCGATTTTTCACAAGCAAGCAATGGCAGAGATGGTTAATTGCCCTCTCCCTCTCCCTTTCTGGGAGAGGGAGAGGGAGAGGGGGAGGGCGACGAATAAAGAAAAATGCTATTAATACTCCATACTCCCACTGATCAGCTATGCTAGTTTAAAGAGAGTAGTTAGGTTCGGTAGCAGCATTGGTTTCAAACAGAAGCGGTTTTTCCCTGATGGCCTTGACTGGGTTGTGTCCGATCTCCTTCTCAAAATGGCTGTGATCTTGGGAGACAATCCATGACGATTTACGTTGGTAATCTGGTTTATGAAGTCACGAAAGAGGACTTGCACGATGTATTCGCTGAATATGGCACGGTTATTCGCGTTTACTTGCCCGTAGATCGGGAAACTGGTAAAATGCGCGGTTTTGGTTTTGTGGAAATGTCCTCCGATGAGGAAGAAGCAAAAGCGATCGAAACTCTGAACGAGGCCGAATGGATGGGACGAAAGATGAGGGTCAACAAAGCCCGTCCCAAAGAAGATAATTTTGGCGGTGGTGGCGGTGGTGAGCGCAAAAACTTCGGCCGCCGCGAACGTTAAAGAGATTCTTGGAAAATTCCAGAAGCGGTTATCGGAAATAACCGCTCTCTTCTGGCCTTAAACCGCCGTTTTCCGTGACTCAAGGATGGGGTGGATGATTGTCCAGGCAAGGACGATAATTAAAGCCAAGATACCAAAACGAGCCATAGAACTAACTAACTGGTGCAAGGGGAACAAACGTCCTAAAAAGAAAGATAATGTCACCATAATCGTCGCCCACACCGTCGCCCCACCAAGATTACAGAGAAAAAAGCGACCGTAGGGCATTCGGGCAATTCCCGCCATGGGACCTGCAAAGATTCTTAACAGGGCGACGAAGCGACCGAAAAAGACCGCCCGGGGTGCATTTTTACTAAATTGATCCTTGGCTAATTCTAGTTTTTGGGGGGGAATCCGAAAGAATTTGCCAACTTTTAACAAAAACGGCCAACCCCCGGCGCGACCGAGCCAATAGCCAAAATTATCGCCTAAAACTGCTCCTGTAATTGCGCTGACTAAAACTAACCAATAATTTAAATCACCGCTGCCGGCAAGGAAGCCGCCGACAATGGTGATGGTTTCTCCCGGGATGGGAATCCCCGTATTTTCGAGGGTGATGCCGATAAATACTGCCCAGTATCCGTATTGGTGGGCGATTTCTTCAATATTTTCTAGGGATAATAGCTCTAGGGACATGGAGCGCTTTCTTAACAAAGGTTTACGAATATTCTAAGATATTTTTACAGTGTTTAACCGTGGCTGAAGATGACTTTTCCCAGTATTGATTTATTAGCAATTCGTCAGGGTCAGATAAAAGATTTAGCGGGTATGAATTTGGCAGGGGCTGATTTAGCGGGTGCAGACCTAGCAGGGGCGAATTTACGGGCAAATTTACGCGGTGCTGACCTGACAGGAGCAAATTTAAGGGGAGCAGATTTTCGGAATGCCGATTTACGCGGGGCAATTCTCCTCGATGCGATCATAACTGGGGCAAGTTTGGCCGGTGCTTTTTTAGCCGGGGCGGTTTTTAATCATCTAGATTTGTCCGGGGCGGATTTTCGCGGGGTCGATGGCCGGGGAGTGAGTTTTGTCGGGGCGATTTTAACCCAAGCGGATTTTACTAGCGCTAATCTGTCTGGGGCAGATCTATCGGCCACCGATTTAGAGGAAGCAATTTTTTTCGGGGCGGTTTTACGGGGAACAAATTTTACTGATGCCAATCTTCTTTGTGCTAGTTTAGCCTCGGCAGTAACCACGGGGGCAATTTTCGAGCGAGCTTGTTTAGAAGGGACAGGATTAACCTAAATGGCTGATAGGCCAAAAGCTGGCTCTACTGTTTTAAGGAAAACTTGCCAGTATAATTTGGGCAAATTGTGGGATAATAAGAGACTGTTTTTTAGTTAATTCTCCCCGGCCTCACTTTATATATGAATCGAGATTCTTCCCTGCTATCATCCCCCTCGGTGGCGGAATTCAAGCGCAATTCCTTTGATTTGGAGTCACATCTACAAAACTTTTTACAATTAGACCAAGAAATTTTACAAACAAAATTAGCCATAGCAAAAGATGCCTTAGCGGCCTTAGCTCATCAAGACTTTTCTTGGACAAATCCAGATTATTTCTATCAGGAAAAAGTCAAAGAAACCTATTTATTTGAATTATCCGCTTGGCATTTATCCAGTCAAGAATATATCGGGGAAACCCTGAGATTAATTGATGATTACGGTAGCGGAAAAGTCTTAGATTTTGGTGGCGGAATCGGTACTCATGCCCTAGCTGCTGCGATGAATTCTAGGGTTGAACAGGTGATCTATTGCGATCTTAATCCCCTACATCATGAATTTGTTCGCTTTCGTGCCAAGCAATTAAATCTCGATGCTAATAAGCTCTCATTCTATACAGAAATTCCCGATCAGCTAAAATTTGACACGATTATCTGTTTAGATGTCATCGAGCATTTGCCCTCACCTACAGCCCAACTTAAAAAGTTTTATGACTGGTTAAACCCGGGAGGAAAGCTAATTATTAACTGGTATTTTTTCAAAGGTTTTAATCAAGAATATCCCTTTCATCTCGACGATCCCAAAATTATTGAGAGCTTTTTTCAAACCCTACAAAAAGATTTCCTAGAGATTTTTCATCCCTATCACATTACCGTGCGCTGTTATCGAAAAAATCAAGCATTGCCCGAAGAAAATCAAACCAGAGGTTGATAGGCTGAAATCTGCCCCCCCAACCCCCCCCGACGTCGGGGGGGGTTGCCTCTTGCCTCTTGCCTGATCCCAACAAGCAATTTAAATTCTTAACAGCTTATGACCTTAGATATTATCCCCGAAGGGGAAGAACGCAAAGTAGAAGCTGTCAGTAGTGCCGCTATTGATGGGGCTCCGATCGCCTATATTGTCGTCTTAGCGGCCATTGTCACTACCCTTTCTTTTATTCCCTTCTCCATTGTCCTCGCTTCCGGCGGTAGTATGCCCCTCAGTCAAGCGGTTTTTCCCCTTTTGGGTTGGTTACTCGGCCCGATCGCTGGGGCGATCGCTAGTGGCATCGGGGCTTTAATTGGGGCTTTCCTTGCCCCCTACACGGCAGGAATCCCCGCTATTTCGGTCTTTGGGGCGATTTTGTCTAGTTTTGTGGCGGGAACAATGGTTTTCGGCAAAAAACGCCGTTATTGGTGGTTAGGATTAACGTTAATTTTTCTGATTCCCCTGTTTATCTACGCTAACCGGGCGATCGGACTGAATGGCATTTCGCCACGAGTCTTTATCGCTGGGGCTTTCGTCGATTGGTCGGCCTTGGTATTATTTATCCTACCAACCCGGACTCTGTTTACCCATTGGATCAAAGGTAGCAATTTTGCCCTAGTAGCGGCGGGAATTTTTGGGGGGACTTGGACCGCCAGCGGCCTCTCCCATTTAGGGGCCGTGGCCATTACCTACTCGATTTTTAACTGGCCCGAAGAAGTCTGGATCGCTTTAATTCCGATCATTCCCGTAGAAAATCTGATTCGTTCCTTTGTCGGTATGGTGATCGGTTGTGGTGTCATTGCCGGTTTACGGGCGATCGGTCTGGTCAAATCACGGGAGGCGATCTACTAAATAGGAAGTTTTCCTTTTGGGGATTGGGGGATCGGGTGTCGGGAGGGACGCAAGGGCAAGAATTGCCTGGTTGCGTCCCAACCTCCAGGGAAAAAAAAGAGAACTAGCGTTTTAGCCAACTCATCATCGCCCGCAGATCTTGGCCGACTTCTTCGATGGAATGTTCTGCTTCTTGACGACGCATAGCGGTGAACCCCGGTTTACCTGCTTGATTTTCGAGGACAAACTCTCTGGCAAATTGTCCCGATTGAATTTCCAGGAGGATTTTTCGCATTTCGGCCTTAGTCGCTTCCGTCACCACCCGCGGACCGCGAGTATAGTCACCGTACTCGGCTGTATTGGAAATACTATCGCGCATTTTGGCCAAACCGCCCTCGACGATCAGATCGACGATCAGTTTCACTTCGTGTAAACACTCAAAATAGGCTAATTCGGGCTGATAACCGGCTTCTACGAGGGTTTCAAAGCCGGCTTTAATTAGAGCGCTTAAACCGCCGCATAATACTGCTTGTTCGCCAAAAAGGTCGGTTTCTGTTTCCTCGCGGAAAGTGGTTTCCAAAACCCCGGCCCGAGCGCCACCGATACCTTTAGCGTAGGCCATCGCCCGATCGCGTGCTTGCCCGGTAGCATCTTGATAGACGGCAAATAAACAGGGGACTCCTTGACCTTGTTCGTAGGTGCGACGGACGAGATGGCCCGGTCCTTTGGGGGCGACCATAACCACATCGACGTTAGCCGGGGGAACCACTTGACCAAAATGAATATTAAAGCCGTGGGCAAAAGATAACACCTTGCCTGCGCTTAAATTGGGAGCAATTTCGTTGAGATAAATCGTTTTCTGCACTTCATCCGGTAAGAGGATCATGATCCAGTCGGCAATTTTAGCGGCTTCGGCCACATCATAAACCGGAATACCGGCTTCTTTGGCTTTGATGGCCGATTTACTGCCTGGATATAGACCAACAATCACATTAACGCCACTATCCTTGAGATTTAATGCGTGGGCATGACCCTGGGAACCATAACCAATAATAGCGATCGTTTTTCCCGCTAATAAATCTAAATTGGCATCCTCGTCATAGTACATTCGTGCCATTGAACTCGCTCCTTAACTTCTTTTGTCACTGTGCAAACTCCTAATTATACGGGAAAATCACGCTCGTCAGAAGCATTTGATCGCCGGTTTCCAGGAGTCAGGAAAAAATAGTGCCTAGAAAAATGGCAATTTTCTCGAGATAATTGGCTAATCTAACCAGGGATTTGCCGAAAAAGTTTTTCCTGGAGGCAGTCCCGATGAAAAAATTTTCACCCCCACAGATGAAAGAGGTTTCTTTCCCTACACCCCACACCCCACACCCGACACCTCTTTCCAGTCAGGGTGTGGAGAAGGGGTAGGGTCGTTTCATTCTCTCAAATGTCATTCTCTCAAATCCTTATCTGACAACGTTTTTAGTCGATTTCTCGGAAATATATATCTGAAAATTTTTAAAAACGCCGTGCTTTGCTTGCCTCATAAGCGATTAAAGGTAGCAAAAATAAAGAAGAGAATGGCTCTTCTCGACTTTGTGTGATAATTTTTGCTTATGTAAGGTGAAATGCTTATCGGGCAAGACTTTAATCGCTATTTGGCGGATATTCTATCAGTATAGACCTCGTTTCCACACAGAAACCAGAAGAACCAAAGAATTAGATTCGGAGAATGAATCAGCCCTAGGGAAAGGGGGGGTATGATGGCAAAATTTTGACGTGGACTTGGTTCTTTCAGCAAAATTGATTACAATATCACTATCATTAAGCACTTCCCCTTCTCCTATCCAGTTAAGATTAACCTCGATCGGAACAGAGATAATCGGGTTAATATTAGTGCAGAAATAGCGGCTCTCCTCCTCGATTTTCACCTTTTCTGGCTGATTTACCCAGTTAGGATCGTTTATAGACTGATTTACTGCCTTGATCGACCCTAGATAAAATCAGGTCAAAAAATTATTGGCTTTGTTAATCACCAATCCCCTTAGGTCTGCCCCAGAAAATCTATGGTAAGTTTTTTAAAGAAGCTATTGACAAAAAAAAATCAAGGTGTTGGGTTAGAGATTACCCCAGAACGGATTAACGTCGCTCAGATCGCCAAACAGGGACAAAATTATCAATTAGTTAAATATTGCTGGTCGGATATCCCGGAAGGCATCTTTGAGGCGGGAAAAATCGTCGATTCTCCCGCTTTAGCGGAATTAATCCAAGAAGTCCTCAAGGAAAATAAAATTAACAGCAAACGAGTCGCCACTGGTGTGCCGATGCGCGAGTCAATTATCCGGATTATCCCGATTCCCTCGGAATTGGACGATCAGGAATTGCGCGATCTGGTCTTAAATCATGAGGCTAGTTTATACCTTCCCTATCCTCGCGAGGAAGTGGATCTCGACTACCAAAAACTGGGCTACTTTCAGGATGAAGACGGGATCGAAAAAGTGCAGGTTTTGCTGGTAGCCACTCGTCGGGAGATTACCGATGCCTATATGGAAACCTTCCAACAGGCGGGATTACAGGTAGATGTGCTAGAAATTAATAGTTTTGCCCTAATTCGGACGATTCGCGAACATTTGCGACAGTTTAGTTCCAATGAAGCTGCCGTTATTGTTGATATAGAATTTGATAACACGGAAATTGCCATCGTGGTGGACGGCGTTCCCCAATTTTCCCGCACTGTCCCCATTGGCACTTTCCAGCTACAAAATGCCCTCTCTAGGGCGATGAATTTGCCCACCTCCCGCAGTCCTGAGGTGCTTTTGGGTATGACAATCCCGATTACTGCCTTTGATAGTCTGAGCAGCAATACCGGCACTTCCGGAGCGGCTACTAACGCCGGGATGACGGCACTGATGCGGGTTTTAGGGGAATTAACCGATGAATTGCGGCGATCGATTAATTTCTATCTTAACCAAAGTGATGAACTGGAAATCGTCCAGTTACTTTTAGCCGGTCCCGGGGGCGGTTTAGCACAACTAGACGAATATTTTACTCAACGTCTCAGCGTCCCCACCATGGCCATCGATCCGATCGCATCACTGAACTTAGACACAACTCAAGAGATTCCTAATACCGAAAGACCAGGATTAGGAACAGTTCTCGGTTTAGGATTACGGGAGTTATAGAGAAAAATTATGTATAGTCTTGACGTTAATTTTCTTAAGGATCGCCATCTTAACCAAACGGGCAAAGAAACCGCTGCGGCCAAGATTTCCACCACTATTAATCTGCGTAAACAAACACCCCTGTTGATCGGTGTGGGAGTGGGGGCCGGATTATTGGCACTGACGGGATCACTCGGTTTAATCGTCGGTTGGCAAACCAGCGAAACTCAGGCCAAAATTCAGCAACTGGACAGGGAATTAGGTCAACTGCAAGTCCAAAGTAAAAAGCTAGAAGACCTGAGAGCGCAATTAAAGGCGGTGGAAGGAGACAATAAAGCTCTGGTAGGTGTATTTAATCAGATTAGGCCTTGGTCAGCCATTCTCCAAGAAATTCGTCAACAAACTCCCCCTACTGTCCAGCTAACCAGTGTGCAACAGGTGGAGTTTCCCTCAGTCCGCAATCAAGGGCAACCGAATCTGGCTACGCGCTTAAAAATCAGTGGTTTTGCCAGTAATTACGAAGCAGTCAATGATTATCTCTTAACCCTACAAGCTTCTCCTTTTTTACAGGGTAGGCAAACGGTGATCGAAAGTGCTGCCCTGGCCGATTTACCCGTAGAGGTGGACAATCAGTACAAAAATATTAATGTTACTTTCCCCCAAGTGGTTCAATTTGTGATCATCGCCCAATTAAGTGATAGTCCCACCACTGAACAACTGCCCAATCTCGCCAGGAATGGAGCGATCGGAGTTATCACTAGGATTAATACTCTCAAACGCCAAGGAGCCATTCAACCATGACCTTTACCGAAGAATTTGAGGATCGGGAATTAGAGGAATTTGACGAGTATCCCGTCGCTTTCGGGATAACTTTTACTCCCCGCAATAGTGGCATCGCTGTCGCTGTGGTGGGTTTACTTGGCTCTTTCTATCTGCTTTTTAACTGGGTGATGCCCGCTTATAATGCCTTGCAACAGTTGCAAAACGATGCAGCCGACAAACAACAACAGGTAGATCAACAAAAAACCGGTCTCAGTGCCGCAGAATTCCAAAAAATAGAGAGTCAGTTGCAAGAAAAGGAAGCTATTAAAGGGCAAATACTGTCGCTTTTTGCTAAAGAAAAGGACTTAAGCACTATTCTCTTAGATATTAGTAATATCTTTAAGTCTCGCAATGTTAAGCTGATTAGTTTTCAACCCCAACGACTAGAGCCGGTGGTGGTCTCCGATGGTTCCCTCGGTAGTGCGGCTAATAATAAGCTCAAACGTCAAACTTTTAACGTCAAGATGGAGGGGAACTATACTAACACTCAAGAGGTGATTCGGGATTTAGAAAGATTACAGCCACTGATTTTGCTAAACAGTCTCAATACCCAGATGGAAAAGCAAGGAGCGGCGGTTAAAGTGGTTAGTACCGGTAACAATAAAGCCACTATCGTCCCCGAACCGGATCAACCCGTGACCACGACTTTTCTTCTCGATGTGATTATTCCTCTCAGTGCCAAAGAACTGGCGAAATTAGTACCACCCCCAGCTGCTGAAGGTAAACCCCCCGCCAAAGGTAAACCCCCCGCTAGTCCGTCCCCATAATAGTCTTCAATCCGGTGTGAGTATTGCGTTTTTTGTCCGTTGAATCCCCTAATCGTTGAGGAGTGAAGTTAAAGTGAATCCGTCCCGTTATGCCCTGTTTATCCCCCAAATTGCCTCGTTTTTATTGATGGCTCCCCTGAGCGCCCTGGCCGCAACCCCAGAATCCTTCCATGGTTCAGAATTAAAATCGGATACATCAAAAATTGAATTTTCCCAAGGGCTTAGTCAAGAAAATTTACAAAAATCGCCAAATCAGCTTGTCCCTTCCAGTGCGGCCGTAGAAAAGGAAATCAGCGATCGCATTTTAGCCAGGGAAAAACTGCTCGCCCAAAGTGCGCCCCTTGTCCCCAACCCCGAAATTATCATTCAGGGCGCACCCCAAGCCCCCGGTGTTCCCACCCTGCCTCGGGCTGTCGCCCCACCGGTGGGAGACATTGCCATCTCTAACATCGATGCTAGTGCCGAAAAGGTCAAATTCGAGCGTAATATCACTGTACCTCGTGTTTTATTGCGGGAAGCTTCCGCTAGAGAAGTGTTAATGACCCTTGCTAACTATGCCGGTTATAACGTCGTTTTCACCAGCGCCCAGGGGGAAACTAACGCCACTTCTCAGACAGTTTCCTTGGAATTTACTAACGAATCGGTGGAAAATATTTTTAACGCCGTGCTGTTAATTTCCGGACTCCAGGCCAACCGTCAGGGGACAACTATCTTTGTCGGGGCGCAATTACCCCAAGGCGCTCGTAATTTGATTAGCCGCACCCTGCGTCTCAACCAAGTTAAGGCCGTTAATGCCGCCACTTTCCTCGCCACCCAAGGGGCAGAATACCAGCGTTTAGTTACCAAAACCGAGGATATCGTCGATCCCCTCACCGGACGAGTCATCGGTCGCCGGGATGTTCCCGCCACCCTAGAGGCACTGAAACCCCAAAATACAGAAGGCTCAAGGGCTGCCCTACTTTTAACCGGTTTAAGAATTGCCGCCGATGATCGCCTTAATTCTATCAATTTAATCGGCGAAGCGCGGCAAGTCCAAATTGCCACATCTCTATTAACCCAACTGGATGCCCGTCGCCGTCAGGTGGTGGTTAATGTCAAAGTTATCGATATCAACCTACTCAATACAGACCGTTTTAACAGTAGTTTTTCCTTCGGGTTTAACGATGGTTTCTTCGTTCAAGATAACGGGGCGGCAGTGCTGAACTTTGGTAATATGAACCCACCAGGTGCCGGGACCGTAAGCAAACCGGGGGCTTTTGCACAGCCTGTTGTGCCGATTTTCGATATCATATCGGGTACGGGGACAGCAGAAATTCAACCTTTTCTTGACATTCAGAATGCACCCTTTAGCAATATTGTGCAAGGTTTTAATCAATTTAGCCAAAGTATAAGTCCTTACACCCGCCCCAGCTTTGGCCGCTTTAATAACCCTTTTCAGCCCGGATTGAGTGAATTTACACCAGGCGAGCCAGCCACGTTCAATCCCATCACCGGAGTCACTACACCTGGTAAACCAGATGTCTTCACCTACGAACCCCCGACCCTATTCCAATATCCCCAAAAATTCCTGATGACCCTGCAAGCATCAATTCAGACAGGAAATGCCAAGATTCTTACTGATCCCTCGCTGGTGGTGCAGGAAGGTCAACAGGCCACCGTTAAGCTCACCGAGAAAGTGCTAGAAAGTGTCGAGACAAAGGTAGATCCTCTCAGTGGCGAACGCACCACTGTCCCTGTACTGGCCGATGCTGGATTAACTTTAGCGGTAAACGTCGATCAGGTGGATGATAACGGTTTTATTTCCCTGTCGGTTAGCCCTACCATCGCCTCTCCGGGGTCTCCAATTCGATTTGATAGCGGTGGTCTCACGGTCAACACCCTTACCCCTCTGATTCGTCGGGAATTAACTTCTGGTTTAATTCGTCTCCGGGATGGACAGAGTTTAATTCTTTCCGGGATTATCCAAGAGCGCCAACAGAGTTCTGAGACAAAAGTGCCAGTTTTAGGCGATATTCCCATTTTAGGGGCTTTATTCCGCAGTCGTACCAATCGCAATGATCGCTCGGAGGTGATTATTCTCCTCACTCCCAAAATCATCGAAGATACGGCCACCTCTACCCTCGGCATCAACTATCAACCGGGCCAAGATGCGGCGGAAATGCTTCAGCGTCAAGGTTTCCCCGTACAACCGCGACAGTAATTAGGGTTTGCGGCAAAAAGTTTTTCGTGCGGGCAGGGTGTGGCCCCCCCAACCCCCCCGACATCGGGGGGGCAGGTGGGGTGTAGGGTTTTACCGATTTTGAGGGGGTCAATTACCTAATTTTCAGGGAAAAAGTCCCTGAATTTTCCCCCGATCACTCCCATGCCAGGTACTTTTGGATTGACAAAAAGGTCGAAGAGTCTCACCCCACAAGGTTTTTACCATTATTCAGCAAACCCCAGATAAATTGTCTGTTGATTTGTATAGATTTGTAAAATTTAATTGACATTTACCGCTATGTATGTAATGCGAATGTCTAATATCTGCACTTCCCCCGTATAAACATACTAGGGGTAAATTCGTCGGTCAGGTTGAGGCTACGAAACCCGACAGAAACCCTCAGTTGTTGGGTTTCACTTTGTTCAATCCAACCTACGCAAAAAGAGCGATAAATCCGATCAAGAGCGGGGTACAATACTCGAAAGAACGAAAGTTTCTGGTATTTTTTGAGTTATCTTTTAGAAGGCATGGTAATTTCTTTTTTACCACTAAAATAAACCGTCTCTATCCATAATTCTCTCGCTTCTTCAATATTAATCATCACTTCCTCTAAAGTTTCCCCCTGAGTAATACAACCATCTAAATCTGGAATTAACGCCGTGTATCCTCCTTCTTCTTCGGGATAAATTGAAATCGGATATTTAAGAGATAAAAAGTATTCTAATATTTGTTGTTCCATCGATAGGTCTAAATAGGTCTAACCGAGTCGCCAATTTGAGGGTTTTCAAAAGGTAACGTTTCAGATAATTCCCATACTAGCAGTTTATTTAACAACTCACGATTTATTAGCTCGGATATTGGCTTTTTATCGTTCTTAGAATTCGCTCCTACGGCTCTTGTTAAGAATTTTCCTATCAAATCGGACGGGGTTTCTTGTTCTTTAAGCAATAACTCCAGCAATCTAGATCCTTTATTATTGGTTCTATCCGATTGTAAAATCGATATTTTTTCTTGAACAAAAGTAATTGTCCCCGTCCCTCTCACTAAGTCAAGATAGCCTAAAGACTCACCAGTCTGAGGATCTGTTATTTCTTCTTCGCTGGTATTGTAAACTAACATTCTTTGACCTTCTCGAATTCCACTAATTTCACCTCTATTGATCACTAATTTATAGTCGTCAATAACTTTGACAACTTTGGCGGGAAAGGTTCCTTTAGGAGATAAAAGGTGAGTTTCTGTGACGTTTTCCATAATGATTTATCTTTGGTATAAATCTGGTTAATATTAAATATTATCGCTCTTAGGGCGCAATAGCTATAATTTAAACTTATATTTGTCAAGATTTAATGATAAGGTCGGTCAATTGCCTTGATCATTAATAGTACGAATGTAGTGGCTATGTGTTGTAACTGTAAAAAATGGGTTAAGTGTGATAATTTCTTATAAATTCAAAAAATTGGTATGATAAAATGCTAGAATCAGGGGGTAGACATAACTTAAACGAGGGTGTTATGGTAAAAAAATACTATCGTGACATTTCTTCCCAAAATTACTCTATTCCTAGACGGTACTTTATGGATGGTCTGGTCTCTGTTCTAGATATAGGGGGGACTTATCGTGCCAATCTAGATTATCGTTGTCGTGTTCGTGCGGGCAAAAAAGTAGTAAATTAGTAGGTCGGGTTGAGGCTACGAAACCCGACAAGCCGACAGAAACCCTCTTAATCCTTTTTTTGCTGAATAAAATGCACAACCGGACTAATTTTTGATTATAACGATTAAATAGGCTTGACTAGATCGCCAACTTGAGGATTTTCAAACGGTAGTCTTTCTCCTAATTTATCAATCATTGATTTTAACTCTCTTTCTCTATTTGATTGTAACTCTTTCTTTGCTAAGTATTCAATTCCAGAAGGAGTCAAGGGAGGGATATAAGATAATTCAGACAAGTCTCTAGGTTGCAGCAAATGATATTCTCTGATCAAATAATAAAGTTTATTTAAATCTATGTCTGGCTTTTTGTCTGATTCTATAATAGATATTTTATCTTGAACAAAAATAATTCTTCCCGTACCTCTTACTAATTCGAGAAACCCTAAAGATTCTCCCGTATTAGGGTCTATAATTTCTTCCTCACTTATCCCGTATATCAATACTCGGCGACCCACTTGAATTCTATTTCGTTCGCCTCGATTCATGACTAATCGATACGGATCAAGGATATTAACTATCTGGGCGGGGAATGTACCTTTAGGCGATAATAATGTCGTTTCAGTTAGGTTTTCCATGTTTCTTCTAGGGTTGACCGGTATTGAAATTTCTAGGAATGCTAGGCTTGATGATTATTTTTTCAATTAATTTGGGATCGTTTCCATCTAGGGCATCGATAATATTTTGATAGTTAGGATACGGCTGATTTAGAATAGCTTGTATTTTTCCATCATTTTGGATCACGTTTACGAAACCTATTGCAATTAAATTTTCAAACCCGTCATCATCCGTGTAGTAGAAAGAAATATAGATATTATCCGCGAATAAATCTGATGCTTCCAGTAAGCATAGAATATTATTATTTGCATGCTTTTGAACTCTTAGAATTTTAGGGATAATGCGCCGTTTAATTTCAGTCTCTAGCTTTTGGTTTACCTCCTGAAGTTGCTTAACTTCTGCCTCTAATTTTTGTTTCTGTCTAAGAAGTGTGTTGACAGCGCTTAACAAAGTAGCGATTAACAGCAAGGTGAAGAAACTGACAACAATTACTATATCTAGAGGAATAGAAGTATTGAAGGGATAACGAATTAAAGCAATACCTCCTAAAAATCCAAGAAGACCGAGTAAAACCCCTTGAATTTCGTTAAAACTAGACCAGATTAACCCCCAAAAGTTATTTTTCATGTTTGTTCAAAACTCAAGAGACCGGTGATTAGCCAGTCTCTCAAGTCTTATCTATCTATTCTACTCGATTCCTTCGATACGGTCCTCCACTTCTTGATAAAGTTCCTGTAAGCGGTCTAAATTCTCTTGAGAAGTTTCCCAGTAACCGCGACCATTAACTTCTAGCAGGGTTCCCACCATCTTGCGGAAAGAATTAGGATTGAGATTCATCAGACGCTGACACATTTCCTCATCTTGAATAAAAGTGGTGTTGACATCTTCATAAACCCAATTATCCACCGCGTCAGCAGTTGCAGACCAACCCATGGTATTAACCAAACGCTTCGATAATTCTCGGACTCCTTCGTAACCGTGACTTAACATTCCCTCGTACCATTTGGGATTGAGTAACTTGGTGCGGGTATCCAAGCGCACGGTTTCCGATAAAGTACGCACCTGAGCATTAGCGGTGGTAGTATCGGCAATATAGGCCGCCGGTTTTTTGCCATCATCCCGTAAACTAGCGACAACTTTGGTGGGATCCGAGTCGAAATAGTGGGAAACATCGGTTAAACTAATCTCGCTAGAATCCAAGTTTTGGAAAGTCGCTTCCGCAGTTTTTAAGGATGCTTCAAACAACTGACGATTATCGGCCATCATCCCGGGGTTATCGGAGTCGAAAGCAAAACCCTTGCGGTTGAGATACATATTCTGTAACTCTTTTTCATCTTCCCAACTGCTATTTTCCACCGCGAGATTGATGTTAGAAGAATAGGAACCGGAAGCATTAGAAAAGATGCGGGTGGCTGCCTGTCGAACCGTTAAACCCATTTCTTTTGCTTGTTCCATAGCGTGTTTACGGACATAATTCATCTCCATCGGTTCATTTGCTTCCGCGGCCATTTTTACCCCTTGGTCAAGCAAGTTCATCTGATTGATAAATAAATCCCGGAAGACACCAGAACAGTTGACCACCACATCAATGCGCGGTCTTCCTAATTCCTCTAGGGGAATCAATTCCAATTTATTCACCCGTCCCAAAGCATCGGGAACAGGACGAACCCCCACCATCCAGAGAATTTGTGCTAGGGATTCCCCATAAGTTTTGATATTATCAGTTCCCCAGAGAACACAAGCGATGGTTTCAGGATATTTACCGCCATTATCCAGTTTTTGCCGTTCTAACAGGCGATCCACCACGATTTTAGCCGATTTTACCGCCGCTAGGGTCGGGATAGACTGGGGGTCTAAAGCGTGGATATTTTTACCCGTCGGTAAAACTCCGGGGTTACGGATGGGGTCGCCACCGGGACCGGGAAGAACATATTCTCCTTCTAATGCTTTTAATAGGGACCCTAATTCATTATCGGCACAGACCTGTTCTAAACAGAATTCTAGGTATTCAAACAGGGGTTTTAACGCGACCGGATCGACTTTTGGATAACCCATCTCCTGTAAAGTTTCGATCCAAGGCGATTTCTTGCCTATATTCAAGAAATTCAGCTTAGAAAGCATCGATACCCGACCTTCCGCGTCGGTTTGGGACTTGACTAAAGTTGCGACGGCAGCGCGAGTCGCTAGGGTGATGTTTTGCAGTAATTCCACATCCTCTAACACACCTCGATCGCTATTGCGATAAACTTCCTCTAGATCCCGGCCGATGCTGTTGGCAATAATTCGGGGTAAGGAAAGTAAATCGTCCTCTTCCCGGTCTAAACTGGCAATATTGACCAAAGTTGCCACCGCTTCGAGCGCCGAGGGGGGTTTCCCAATAACGTGAAGTCCGCAGGGAAGTAAGCGCGATTCAATTTCCATCAGTTTACGATAGACCGAACCGACGATATTATCCCGTTCCTCTTGACTGAGATGGGCAGTATCACCATCAGGTAAACTTATATCTTTGTCGAGATTGACTAAGCGACATTTATCAACAATAGTATTGACAATTTGCACCCCACGCCCACTATCTTTCAGGGTTTGGTAGGAACCGATCAACTCGCTCAGTTCTTTTAACCCTTTGTAAAGTCCAGCATTTTCTGCGGGGGGAGTGAGATAAGAGATGGTTTCCGCATAACTGCGACGTTTAGCGATCGTCGCTTCGCTCGGATTATTAGCGGCATAATAGTAGAGATTGGGAATCATTCCGATGAGGTTATCCGGGTAGCATTCCCCAGACATTCCCATCTGTTTCCCCGGCATAAATTCTAGAGAACCGTGGGTGCCAAAATGGAGAACCGCGTCTGCTTTCCAGACTTGATTGAGATAGGTATAGTAGGCCGCAAAACCGTGGTGGGGACTAGCAGAACGAGAAAAGAGCAGACGCATCGGATCCCCTTCATAACCGAAGGTGGGTTGAACCCCGATAAAGACATTACCGAATTCTTTCCCGTAGATTAATAGATTTTGTCCATCACTGTTGAGATGTCCAGGTGGTGGTCCCCAATTTTCCTCCAAACGGACGGAATAGGGGGTTAAACGTTCGTATTCAGGTACAGACATCCGATAGGCGATATTTAGCTCCGGACTATGGTACTGTGCGGTGGCATCATGGATTACCGCTTCCATCAGTTCTCGGGGAGATGCGGGTAAGTCCTGCAAGTCATAACCATTATTTTGTAACGCTTGCATCACTTCGTAGATAGAACCGAACACATCTAGATAGGCTGCGGTTCCCACATTCCCTTTATCGGGGGGGAAACTAAAGACGGTGATGGCGACTTTTTTGTTTAGTTTCGGTTTCTTTCTTAGGTTAGCCCATTTTAGCGCCCGTTGAGCGATCGCTTCCACCCGGTCCTGTAAAGCGATCGCTTTACCCGTAGCCCCATCCCGGCCTGATAATATAATAGGTTCGATCGCACCGTCTAATTCCGGAATAGCAATCTGTAGCGCCACTTGAATCGGGTGTAAACCTAAATCGCTTTCTTCCCATTCCTGAGTGGTTTGGAAAACTAGCGGTAACGCGCACATATAGGGACGATTGAGACGTTTTAAGGATTCTATCGCTTTCGGATGATCTTGTCGCGCTGGACCTCCCACTAAAGCAAATCCCGTCAGGGAAATTACCGTATCAACGATGGCAACCGCTTCTACTCCTTTTAAGCTTTTATCCCAGAAGTATTCTTCTACGGGTTTGGAAAAGTCTAATCCTCCAGCAAAAACGGGAAGGACTCGCGCACCCATAGACTCGAATTCCTGCACGAGAGCGACATAATGAGCGTCATCACCAGTAACGAGGTGAGTTCTCTGTAAAATTAAGCCAACACAGGGAGCTAAGGGGTCTTTGAGGTCATCGGCAATATCACTGCGGTTATTGTACCAAGCGAAGTATTCCTTGACATCCTCGAACATTTTCATGGATAAAGGATGCCAGATACCCAGATCTGGATAAACTACCGGTTCTTTGTAAACTACACTGTCATCCTTGTTATCAAAGACGTACTTATCGGCCAACATTAACAGGAAATTCTCTAAATTTTCTGCCGAACCCCCTAGCCAATACTGGAAACTTAACATAAAGTTGCGTGCGTCCTGAGCTTTTTCCATGGGGAGGTATTTCAGGACTTGCGGTAAAGTTCGCAATAACTTTAACATCGCATCTTGGAAACCAGCGCCAGAGTTTGACCTGCGCTTTTTCATAAAATTAGCGATGACACTCTTAGACTGTCCCAATTGGGCCATGGAAAAGCTGCCTAATTTATTTAAGCGCATTACCTGGGGCATAGAGGGAAAGACGATCGCTGCGTCTAATTTATCCCGATGGGGACTGACAGCGGCCACAACTTTATCGGCTAAATCTTCGATAAAGATGAGAGAAGCAATGAAAATATTAGCTTTGGCTACATCCTCTTGAAAATTGCGATAATTTTCCCCATCGCGCAGTTCTTCGATTAAATAACCACTAATTTCGATCGCTAGTTTCCGGTTGTTAGCGTTGATTTCCCTGACCGCACTACTCAGCGCACTTTGGTACTGAGGTTCTAGCACGACATAGACCACCTTGACCAGCGATCGACCATTCAACGCGTCGGGAACTATGTGACGAATGGTGGACTTGACGTGAGTGAACATATATGATGGTTCTCCTTAGGATTGCTGAGTCTGGTATGAAGTGATTTTCGTCATCAGATGACGATCGCCCTTTGTTTAAGGTATTTAGATATATATGTTTCTGTTTTGTATCAGAAAATGTCACCCCAATGAGCATTTACTCTGGGTTTTGACACAATTTGATAAATATCTTGCCATATTTTGTAACAGATGGTAAAGAGCTTTCTGAGTAACTGCTCAGGCTTTTCTTTACAAAAATTAATATTTAATCTATTGACTTTTTTAATAAAAAGTGGTAACAAATAGCAACTCGGAGGAGATGTCCCTGTTCAAAGATGATCAGGGTTAGGATCTGATAATTCTCTGTAATTAATTAAATTATATTAATTTTCTTGAAAATACTTGACATTACCCCCCCCTATGTTATTTTTCGCAACTGATAATGTTTTTTTCTTTGTTTTGTATGTCCTTAAAAACCTCTGTAGCTGTTGCCGCTACCGCCATCGGTTTAAGTACTCTTTCCTTGGCTGCCCAAGCCGCTACCGTTCGTGTTCCTTTGACCTACGGTTCTGCGGGAACTGGTTATTTTGACATCGATGATAGTTTGTTAGCACCGAATACAAATATCAATTTTCCTGGTAACGTCAATGGCCTGCAAGGGTTTTCCCTCACCTTTACGGGTTTAGCCTCTAGTCCCTCGACAACCACCTTTACCCTAGCTAATTTAAACGATTGGGCCTTTCGCACCGACGGGACAGGAACAATTATTGATGCTAACTTTCGGAGCAGTGTCAATGCTGATGGTTATAAATTAGAGCCTCTTGGCGCTTTATACGCTGGGCTTATAGACCCCCTATCAGGTGTATCAGAGTATGACATCACGCTGGGTACTCCCGGTCCGGTACCGGTACAATCCACCCCTGAACCGGGTGGCGTTGTGGCCCTATTGGGGTTAGGGTTGGGTGCCTTGGCTTCTAGAGGTAAGAAACGGGGTTAATGAGAGGTGAGGGTGCAAGCAGTTCGATAAACTCACTGACCACCTTGCACCCCTAGAGGGTTTCATCGGGATTAATGCCTAATTCTCTTAATCTTGCCGTTAATTGCTCAATTTTTTGTAAAGCCAGTTCTTTTTGTTGTCTTTCATGTTCCTTTTGCTGTAAAGCCAGTTCTTTTTGTTGACGTTCAGATTCTTTCGCGTGTTTCTCCAGAATAGCGGCTTCGACCGGTGTTGGGATTAACTGACCTTTAGGACTAAAATAACGGAATTTATCGGGAGCATCTCACCTTTGCAATGAGCATAAATACTTAGTGGAAAAATAGGCTTTTCGAGGGTAATTCTTGTTTTAATTCTCCATGTACGCAGTCTTTAAAAGCCTCTATTTCGTTCCAAGACACGATTAAGAGTGGCTTT
>NZ_JBHFLL010000198.1:0-15811 GCF_041928595.1 Microcystis sp. BLCC-F209 | reverse complement strand
GTTCTACCCTTCCTGGTGTCTTTAACGTGATGGCACCACTCCGATTCCATCCCGAACTCGGTTGTGAAACTTCACCGTGGCCAAGATACTTGTCGGGTTGCCGACCGGGACAATAGCTCGATGCCAGGATTATTCTTTCCTACCCCTCAATCTCACCAGATTGGGGGGTTTGGTTTTTAGGAAAAATCAGAGGATTTTAAATCTAAACCTCGCTCAAATATTGTATCTATGGCTAACATTTCTCCGTCGCTAGTCATAAATTTATGATCTTTGGTTGCTTGGATAGTTTGCCCATTTTCTAGGGTATATTCAAAGACCTCTTGTAAACCTCGCTCGTGCCATTGAGAGATTGGTTGACTATAAACAAAACCATTTTTATCTACACTATAAACAGTGCAGTTAATTTCTTCGCTCACAATTTTAGCAATTGGTAATAATCCGTATTCCTCAGTTAAAATTAACGTCTCACCTCCCAGACAATATTCGGCAAAATTTACCATCTGTTCAAAGAGATTTTCAGCGATTCTTTTTTCCACACCATTTTTAGCAGCACCATCGATAAACATCTCCCTTTGTTTCTGCATTTCGGAGGCTTTTTTCTTACCCATTGCTCGACGCAATAGATCTGCTTCTCCTAGGGAATAACCAGCTAAATCCTGCGCCATTTTCATAATCTGTTCTTGATAGACTAAAACTGCGTAGGTTTCCTTAAGAATTGGTTCCAATAAAGGATGATCATAACGAATGGGTTCTCTACCGTGTTTTCTGCCAATAAAGAGAGGAATTAATCCCGCATCTAAAGGACCGGGACGATAGAGTGCTAGGATTGAAGATATGTCCTCAATACCCGATGGTTTTAACTCTTTAACGATCTGTTTCATCCCCGACGATTCTAACTGGAAAATACCTTCTAAATCCCCTTCTTCTAGTAATCCGTGGGTTTTGAGAATATCGGGAGGTAGTTTTTTATGTTCCCCTTTGGCCCGAATTTGCAGGGCTTTTCTTTCATCTAAAGGCAATTGATCCAGATCAATTTCTATGCCCTGATTTTGTTTAATTAAATCGGCGGTTTTTTTCAAAGTGGTTAAATTTCTTAACCCTAAAAAGTCCATTTTTAACAATCCCAATGATTCTAAGTCTTCCATGAAATATTGGGTAATTACCGCACCATCATTATTTTTCTGGAGGGGAACCACTTCATCTAAAGGCTGGGAAGAAATCACGACTCCCGCAGCATGAACTCCGAAGGTTTTGTTAGTACCTTCGATACGAATTGCCATATCTAACCAATGACGCACATGGGGTTCCGTATCGTATCTTTCTTTAAATGCTGGTTCGGGAGTGTCATCGGAAATCATCACTTTTAACGGTGTCGGTTTCCCGCGAGAAACGGGAATCATTTTCGCCATTTTATCCGATTCGGCATAGGGAATATCTAACACCCTCGCCACATCTTTTAAAACAGCTTTTGATGTCATGCGGTTAAAAGTAATGATTTGGGCAACATTAGCCTCACCGTATTTTTCCGTAACGTATTGGATCATTTCATCCCGTCTCTCGATACAGAAATCCGTATCAATATCAGGCATAGATTTTCGTTCAGGATTGAGAAAACGCTCAAATAATAAACCGTGATGAACGGGATCAATATTGGTTATTTTTAAAGAATATGCTACCAAAGAACCGGCCGCAGAACCGCGTCCTGGACCGACGGGTATATCATGATCTCTAGCATATTTTATATAGTCCCAAACGACGAGAAAATAGGTAGAAAATCCCATTTTCTGTAACATTTTTAATTCGTATTCCAGCCTTTCTTTGTAAACGGGTTCAATCTCGTGACGAGAAGGACATTTTAATCTTTCTAGTAATCCTAACCAAGCAATTTCTTCTACATAACTATCAGCAGTATGTCCGGCAGGAACAGGATAATTAGGCAGCCTTGGTTCATTAAATATGTTATAAGGTTCGACTTTTTCTGCTACTTCTAAGGTGTTATTAATCGCTTCTTCAATCACATCTTCTGGCAGATGATCACGGAAAAGTAAGCGCATTTCATCAGCAGATTTTAAGTATTCTGTGCCGCTATAACGGAGGCGTTTGTCTTCAGTAATTAACTTGGCAGTTTGAATACAAAGCAAGGCATCGTGTGCCTCTACATCGTAACAGGAAATAAAGTGAGAATCGTTAGTAGCAACTACTTTAATTCCTAATTCTTTAGCAATTTTAACTATTTCTACATTGACAATCCGATCTTCTTTAGAACCGTGGTCTTGAATTTCTAAATAAAAATCATCACCAAAAAGTTTTTTATACCATTTAGCAGTTTCCTTAGCCAGTTTCCTGTTATTAGCTAAAATCGCTTGAGGAATCTCTCCACCCAAGCAAGCACTGGTAACTATCAATCCTTCGTGGTATTGTTGGAGTAACTCTTTATTGATACAAGGACGAGCAAAAATGCCTTTACCTTGAATACCTTTCAGATTAGAAATAGTTGTTAATTTAACTAGATTTTTATAGCCTTGGGTATTTTTGGCTAAAACAACTTGATGATATTTTCGGTGGCGAAGATTGACTTCAATATCGCCATTGACTATATACATTTCGTTGCCAATAATTGGTTTTATTCCCTTATTACGGCAGGTTTTAATTAATTCGATCGCACCATACATGACTCCATGATCGGTTAAAGCGATCGCTGGTTGTCCCAATTCGATCGCTCGATCAATTAGTGCCGGCAATTGGGAAGCACCATCAAGTAAGCTATAATCACTGTGAATATGTAAACCGACAAAAGACATAATTTTTCAGGAAAAAGTAACAAGTCAAAAGCAAAAAAACTAGAATTTACTAACTTTTAATTTTCAGCAATTACAGTCTATTTTTAGGGTTGATTGAGAATCCTATAGGGGAAAGAACTTTCTTCTAAATTAAACCATTGTTCTCGCAGTTTCTGGTTATCATTGCTGCCGACAACAGTATCAACAAATTTTTTCCATTCGGGATCGTTTTTGGGTAAAATACAGCCATAAAGTTCGGTGGTAATCGGTTGACTGGGTAGTAGCACAAATTGTCGCGGATCCTGTCCTTGTTTAACGAGTTCCCCCAGCAGAAGAATTCCATCACTAACCACTGCGTTTACTTCTCCCCTTTGTAATTTTGCCACTGCCTCACTTCGATCGCTGACAGCTTGCCAATTAGCCAGAGGATAGATATAACGAATAATACTATCGGTGGTGGTGTGGGGAATATAGGCGATCGCAACTGCCGCTAAAGTGTTATTAATATCTATTTTATCAACATTTTCCCTTTTAGTTAAAAATTGCGCTCCTGTCATAAAATAGGGAATAGAAAAATTAACCCTTTCTAGTCTTTCTTCCGTGATTGTTGCCGCATTACAGGATAAATCTACTTGTCCCTGTTCCACTTGCTGAAAACGATTATTAGTCGTCGCTTCTGTAAAGGTTATTGTAATCGGTTTAGCCAATTCTTGTGCTAATCGACGTTGGACTAAGCGCATTAATTCCACTCCGTAACCTGTCCATTTTCCCGTTTTCTCATCGATATAACTAAAGGGAGTAGCGTCTTTTCTAGCTGCCGCTTTTAATTCTCCCGTGCGAGCAATTCTTTGTAAAACTGTTTCTGCCAAGGCTGATAAATGTAGGTTATTTATCAGTAAAAGACCTAGAAAAATAAAGCAAAAGTTTTTAGACATATCAAGAAAGCAAGAAGGAGATAGGGAGAAAAAAAGCTAACCACCGACGCGCGATTAGCAAGTACTGCTATATTTTAACTACGATCCTCAAATAATCCACTCAAACGTTCTACCTCTGTTTGTGCTGTGTACATAGGAGTTCCGGCCAGAATTCCGGTAACATTGCGGAAAGGTTGGCCGATGTGCATACCTTGATGATCGATCGAAAACTCACGAATATCCTTATCGTGCATAGAACCGCGCATTTTTAAAACAGTGATACCGCGGCGCATTTCTCCATACATTTCCACATAACGCAGTAGAATAATTGAATCGGTAATTGTAGAAATATGAGCTTCTGTAATCGAGGAACCTCCTAATAAAGTGGGAGTGGTGGAAGTAAATAATCCTCCTACCTCTTTTTGCTTAATAAAAGAAGTCAAACCGATAATAAATTCCCGAAATCCTTTCAGATTAGAAACCCGTTCTAAAGCAGATAAACTATCTACTGCCACTCGATTAGGTTGAAACTCCTCGATAATTTCCTTCATCATAATTAAATGATTTTCTAAACCCGTAGTTTCGGGATAACGGCAGACTACCTTTAATTTACCTTCCTTTTCCATGCGGTCATAATCCACACCCCAACCGGTAGCATTTCTAAATAACTGTTCGCGACTTTCCTCGAAGGCAAAAATTAAACATCTTTCCCCATTAGTTACTCCCCCAGCCATAAATTCTGTCACCATCAGGGTTTTTCCTGTTCCTGTGGCTCCCGAAACCAAAATAACCGAATCGCGGAAGAAACCACCCCCACACATTCTATCGAGTTCCAGGCTGCCGGAAGTAATACGAATATTAGAGGATTTTTGTTCTAATTCAATGGCTGATAAAGGAATAATCACGGCCCCTTTATTGGGAATAATTGTAAAAGGAAATTCTCCTTTTTGGTGATCGGTTCCCCGATATTTTAAAATTTCGATCGTCCTTCTTCTTTTCTCATCGGTTAAAACGTTGCGTAAAATCACCACATTATCGGCCACAAATTCCTCCACCCCATAACGACTGATTTCGCCGTATTCTTGGGTTCTTTCTGCGGTCATAATCGCTGTTACTTCCAATTCTCGCAAAGCGGTTGCCAGACG
Organism: Microcystis sp. BLCC-F209; assembly: GCF_041928595.1. Classification (NCBI taxonomy): domain Bacteria; kingdom Bacillati; phylum Cyanobacteriota; class Cyanophyceae; order Chroococcales; family Microcystaceae; genus Microcystis; species Microcystis sp. BLCC-F209. Next base: position 10,972 of record NZ_JBHFLL010000198.1, on the reverse strand, counting down.
AAAAAGATCACTTCTCACTTGAGCGCTATCACTCAAATGGCTAAAAATTGCGCCTAAAGAATCCATAGACACCCGTTTAGCTTTATTTTTGCGGATAGCAAACTCAATGCGAGCGATTAATGCGCCTAGGTCGTATTCTCCTGTCACCATCGGCTTTTCTTCCGGTTGGGGGGAAGCATCGACAAAGGCCCACTGGCGATTCTCCTCCCACTGCCGGATATTCCAACCGAAACCACCCATATTTTTTCTCAGTGCTTGGGGTGGCTCCTCGAAGGTGACAAAAACGCCATTTTCTCCATTTTTGATGCCTTCTGCGAGAAATTGACAGGCAAAGACCGTTTTAGCACTTCCTGCCGTCCCCGCTATCAAAGTCGCTCGTCCTTTCGGCAATCCCCCTTCCGAAAGAAAATCAAAGCCGGGGATTCCTGTTTCTAACTTCTCAATCAACTCTAGGGGATTATTTTGCGTCATTCTAAGTTCTCTATGAAAACGAGCCACTGTTTATTGTACCTATTTCAGTGACCAGTGATACCGGAAATTCATCCCTAGTTTGAGAGTTTGAGCATTGGTAATAAAATTTCCCAGACATCGTTTAAATGCAGGACAGCTTCACCCACGCATAACAGAGATTGGTTACATTCAAGGAAAACTATATAAGCAGGTAAATCTTAGCCACAATTAACCAAAACAGCAGCTAACTAATAGTTAGAATCAAAGTAAGTTTTGTATTTAGTTGATTAATACTATCCTTGACAACTTTGAGAGAGTTTAAGGTATAATCATAGGTAAGCCAAATATTTGTCATATTTATTTGCTCTACTATGGAACATACAACCGATAATAATCACAATCAGCAAGAAAGCGATAATCAAAGACAAAAAATAACAAGAGATAATAAACCCATCCTGAATCTTGATCCTAATAAAACTATACCCTACATACAGGAAGGAGCCAAACCTAAAAATGAATAATTTCCGTTTATTTCAGGGTTCCTTGAGATGGGTCATGATTTGACGCATCTCAAGGAAAAATAAAGTAAAGTTCCCTAACTATAAAGGAACTTGAGTAATCCAATCTTGATACTTTTGTTCCTGATTAAGAACAATAGAACTTAACTTTTCTTTTAACTGATAAGTAATCGGTTTAGCTGCAGGTAAAGAAAAAGTTTCAATCCTTTTAATCGGAGTAATTTTCGCCGCAGTGCCACTTAAAAACACCTCATCAGCGATAAATAACTCCGTCTTATCTACGGGTCTTTCAATAACCGGAATACCCAAATCCCGCGCAATAGTTAAAACACTATCTCTAGTAATACCCTCTAGGATATCTTGGTCAAAACTAGGAGTAATTAGCTGACCATTTCTGATGATAAAAATATTCATTCCCGTCGCTTCACAGACCTTGCCTTGAGAATTCATTAAAATTGCCTCATCAAACCCCGATTCTACCGCTTCCGTTTTTGCTAAAGCAGAAGTGATATAAGCGGCGCTAATTTTACCTCGCAACGGGAAACTTCTATCCTCCTGACGATACCAAGAACTAATCCGACAGTTAACCCCATCGGCAGCTAAATAATCATCCATTTCTAGACCATAGACTAGAAAATCCTTCTCGATACCATGCAATCGCGGAGCAATTCCCAACCCTGAACTATAGACAAGGGGACGAATATAAAAAGGTCGATTACACTGATTCTTTTTCACAAAATCGATAATTATTTGATAGATTTTATCAGCAGAAATCTCGTAATTAAGAAACTTAGCACTTTGACTTAAACGCTGACAATGACGTTCCAATCTAAATAATAATATCTGTCCTGGATTGCTAGGGTCGGGAGTACCTCGTAAACCACCGAAAGCGGCAGTTCCGTAGTGTAGTGCGTGGGTAGCAATGGATAATTTTGCCTCAGTAAAAGGGATAAATTTATTCTCAAAATAGGCGAGAGGAAGGAAAGGAATTTCGGCGGTAATAGACATTTTTTTGTTGATTTAACCAAGAATTAAACGGGATTTACCCATGCGGAAAAATTTTGTTTCTGGCTATTAGAAGGATTTTCTACCCTGATAATTTCATAGCGAATCGTCTGCGGGGCAGCCAGTGGAACAGCAAGGGTTCGCAATTCATCGAGATGAAAGACTGTTATCTGAATAATATCACCTGCGCGGTAGTCTTTTAATCTTTCGTTTAACTGTTCCGCCGTCACCCGCAATCCATCGATAGCCAATAATTCATCATCAGCATTAATTCCCGCTTTTTGGCAAGGAGAACCCATCTCGACAAATTTAATTATTTCTTTACCCGCTTCACTCTGTACCCGCATTCCCAGATAAGGTATCGTCTCCCCATTGCCAACACCCCGCAGATAGAGTCCAAAAGGTTCAAGATATTCATTAAAGGGTAATTCTGCCAAACCGTCGATATAACGGCAGTAGAAGTCACTTAAATCCACTCCCGCAGCCGATTCGAGAATTGCCTGCAATTCCCCATCGGTATAACCAATCTCCTCTTTACCGAAATGTTGCCACATCGAGCGTAAAACATCATCGAGGGAACGACGGTTATCGGTGTGGGTGCGAATTAGTAAATCCAGAAGCAGCGACAATAATTCCCCCTTGAGATAGTAGGAAATTTGACTATTATCGCTATTGCTATCCCGTCGGTAGAGTTTTATCCAAGCATCAAAACTCGATTCGCCTAGAGGTTGGACAAGACGACCGGGTATATTGAGATAACGAGTAATTTCTTTGCTTAAAAGCTCTAAAAAAGTCTTACTATCGTATATTCCCGCCCGTAGAGGGATTACTATATCGTAATAACTGGTGGTTCCTTCGGCAAACCAGAGGGAAGAAGTATAATTTTCTGCGTCATAATCGAAGCTTTCTAAAGCTTTTGGGCGAATACGCTTGATATTCCAGAGATGAAAGAACTCATGGGCGACTAATTGCAGAAAACGATTATATTTATCCTTATCTCGTAATCCCAAACGCGCATAGTTAAGGGTACAGGAATTTTTATGTTCTAGTCCCCCGTAACCAGCCGCCGAAAGATGTAGCAAAAAGAGATAATTATCATAAGGGAGTCCACCGAACATAGCGGACTCGGTTTGAATAATTTTAGTGGTATCGGCGATAATTTGACTAGGATTGGCGTTTCCCCGTCCCCAGATAGCTAATTGATGGGGTTTTCCCTCGACGACAAAATCGTATAACTGATGAATCCCCACCTCCACGGGACTGTCCACTAGGGTATCGAAATCGGGGACGTGAAAGCTGTTTTTCTGTCCGGGTAAAGATTTTAAGGCAGTGGTAACGCGCCAATCGCCATGGGGGGGGATAATTGTCAAGGTGAGGGGATGTTTTTGATAATCGGGGATATAGAAGAATAAAGCAGCCCCGTTGAAGTAACCGTGAGTATCGTCGAGATGGTTGGTTCTGACGGTTAAATCGTGGGCAAAAACGCGATATTTGACCGTTATTTCGGAACTGTCACCATTGTCAATCTGCCAGTGATTTTTAGCAACTTTGCGACTTTTGAGGTTAACAGCTTGAAAATCTTGGACTAAACGGGAGTATTCCCGCACCAGATAGGAACCGGGGGTCCAAACCGGCATTTTTAGGTTTAAAATCGGAGCTTGCCAACCAGTAATCTGTAGAGTGACTTCAAAGAGGTGTGAAGTCGGTTCCGACATAGCCACTTGATAGCTGAGACTTAAACGAGTTGAGGAGATGGTAGTGGGGGAAATAAGACTGGTCATCGGCATTAAACAAGCTTTTTAGTTATTATAGCGGCAAGCTTTCGGCTAAATTCCCCGGTTTCGCCGCCAAAAATCCGATGGTTTTGCAAGATTTGACCTCTTGGATAATTAATTTTTGATGGCTCAAAAACAGCAAAAATAAGGATTAAATCGCCTAAAATCTGTAAATAGACTATTTAATTGATTATTACTTATTTTTAATTCTCCTGACTCCTGACTACTGGCTACTGAATCCTAACCCTAACAACAATTTTTGATTTTTACAAGCGGTCTATTTGACCGAGCAGTTTTGGCACTGTAACCCCCGCAAATCCTGCGGGGGTTTTTTTGCCGATTCAGCGTCTTTCTGCCGGGGGTGCGGGAGGAATCACATCAGGGGGAGGAGTCACCTCTAGGGGAACCGAACGAGTTTCGGGAGCTGCCACAGTGACGGGAACGGTAATCGGTTCGGCTGCTGCGGGGGCCGTATTTTGAGGACTAGGAGCAGCGGCGCTGGTAGGAGCAACGGTAGTACGCCGACGACTAGAACGGCGTTGGCTCGGTTCGCTAGTATTAGAACGGACGATAGTTTGCTCACGACTTACCCGAACCCGTCGCCGTCTGCGGATGGGGCCTTCGGTGGGGGAACCCTCATCACTGCTGGCTAAACGGTTATTAATAGTTTGGGTAAAGTAGGTACGTCGGGGTTTAATGGGTTCCGCTTTTAATGTCACCGGACGTTTACCTAAATTCGGTTCTGGGAAACCTTGATAGGGAATATCCTTAATTGCTTCTAACATAAATTGTCGCCACATCCAAGCGGACATGGTACTGGCTCCATTGGTGGGTTTATTATTGTCATTACCGAGCCAAATTCCCGTGACTAATTGGGGAATATAACCGACAAACCAAAGGTCACGAGCCTTGTCAGAAGTGCCAGTTTTTCCTGCCACCGGACGACCAATTTGTGCGGGGGTTCCCGTTCCCGAATTAACCACATCCTGCAGCATCCAAGTCATCGTCGCTGCCGTGTTTTGATTCAGAGCAGTTTTCGGTTTAAAATTGGCTTGATAAATTACTTTACCATTGCGATCAAGTACCTGATTAATACCGTAAACTGGTTGATGCACACCATTATTAGCAAAAGTCCCGTAGGCGCTGGTCAATTCTAAAAGATTGACTTCCGAAGCACCCAAAGCCAAAGAATAAGTGGGTAAAAGTTTCGACTGGATACCCATATCTTGAGCTAATTTAATCACCGGATTCCAACCCACAGCCACTAACACCTGAACCGCCACCACATTCAGGGAAGAAGTCAAAGCATCGCGCATGGACACCTCGCGGCCGCTATACCTATCACCGTAGTTTTCCGGTTTATAACCATCCACCACATACTGAGCATCTTTATAATCAGAATAAGGGGATTTACCCGCCGCAATCGCCGCCGCATAGACAAAAGGTTTAAAAGTAGATCCCGGCTGACGTTTTGCTTGTGTCACCCGATTGAATTGATTCTTATCGTGGTCAATTCCCCCGACCATAGCCTTAATTTGCCCATTTTTGGGGTCAATTGCCACTAAAGCCGCCTGTTGGAAGTTCTGCCACTGGCCATAACGAGAAACCGCTCTTTCTACCACTTCCTCCGCTTCCCTTTGCCAACGAGGATTAAGGGTAGTTTTTACCACCAATCCCCCCGCTTCTAGGGTTTTAGCGGGAACCAGTTGCGGCAGTTCTTTTTCCACATAATCGGTAAAATAGGCCGCTTGCCGTTGCAGACGTTTTAGGGGACTGGTTTTCAGGCCTAGGGGAGATGCGATCGCCAGTTGTGCTTGAGCGTTAGTAATAAATCCCACCTCGGCCATAGTTTTGAGGACGATATTACGCCGTTCTAGGGCAGATTTAGGGTTTTCGAGGGGAGAATAGAGACTAGGAGCGGGAACAATGCCTGCAAGGGTGGCAGCTTCGGCTAGAGTTAATTTATCGACGGGTTTACTGAAATATAACCAAGCGGCATCGGCCAGACCGTAGGCCCCGGAACCGAGATAAACTAGGTGAAAATAACGCTCTAAAATCTGGTCTTTTGTATATTTATCTTCTATTTTCTGAGCGATACGCATTTCCCGTAATTTGCGATCAAAACTCCTTTCTTGGGATAAAAAGACAATCCGGGCCAATTGTTGGGTGATGGTGCTGCCTCCTTCCACCACTCCCCCGGCTCTCAGGTTAGAAAAGAGAGCGCGAGCAATACCCTGGCCATCAACTCCCCCGTGTTGGCGAAAACGGCGGTCTTCACTAGCGATAAAGGCTTCCTGTACCAGTGGGGGAACTTGGGCAATTTTCACGGTTTCGTAAGTGCTAGGGCCATTTTGCTTGAGGATTTCCCCATTAGCGGCTTGAATTGTCAGGGTGCCTGGACGAGCATAGGTTTGTATATCGGCGATATTTTGCGGTAGAGAGGTTTCAAGGCGATAAATGCCCCAACCTACCCCCAAAAGTCCCCCTGTCACCCCTAATCCCAATCCCAAGTACAACCCAAAGCGGGGATGCTGTCGCCATTGCGGTAAGGGGGAATTGTCGATCAGGGTAGTAAATTTGTTCTTTAGAGGTTTTAATGTCTCTAGAGCCTTACTACTGGTTTTGGAGACTAAATTAACCTTTTTCTCTTCGGAAGCGGCTTCTACTGGCTTTTCCTCCGCAACGGGCGCAGATTTGGAGTCGATAGGATCGACTTTAGGGGGTTGCTTGGAATTCTCTAATTTATTAGCAAGATTATGAAAAAATTGACTAAGTTTTTGTTTGTATTTCATGTTAGTTGAGCGGGTGAGGGAGTGGGAATTATGAATTATGAATTATGAATTATGAATTGGGGAGAGGGGAGAGGGGAGCAGGGAGAATAAATAAAAATAATTTCCCGACGACCGACTCCTTAAACTTAAAGATCGCTAAATTGTCGCCACCATTGCTGGAGAGGATAATAGAGGAGGGGAGTCCAGAGACTACTAAGCAGAGCAGCAGTGAGAGCAATGCGTTGATAATCGAGCCAAAGATCGGCGAGATTTTTGCCTCCTTGTAGATAGTATTGAAAAGCGATCGCACCATCGGCAATTAAAGTCATGAAAAAGACAATTAAGACCACGGCGATCAATTCTTCTTTAACATAACGCTGTCGGTGTAAACGGGAAGTGAGGAAACCGATCAGACCAAAAACCATGATATGGGAAGGATAATTAGAGGTAAGACTATCTTGAATAGCACCGATCGCTAATCCGGCCACCACACTATCGAGACAAGAGCGATTGAGACTCCAACTAACCAACCAAATCAGTAACCAATTGGGAGCGATGCCTAAAATCTCCATACCGGGCAGCCGCATTAAGGAAAGAAAGGCACAGAGAAGCAGCGAAGCGACAGTGACCAAAATATTCAGTATAAAACGAGAACGGGCTGATAAACGGCTTAATTTCAGCATAATTCCCCCTCTCACTGCTGAGGTTGCGGGTGAACGAACACCCATTCGAGATTGTCCACGGTGGCGGTAAATTCAATTTTGGCGGTGGGGGCGGGATTTTCCTGTAAATTAAGGGAAATTATGCGACCGATGGGCAAACCTGGCGAAAAAAGACTACTAAAAGCCGAAGTTGTCACCACATCTCCCGGTTTGACATCGGGAGCTTTTTCAAAAAAGCGCAGGGTGGCGACTTGGGAATTCTGACCTTGAATCAAACCCATGGCCCGACTACGATTCACCGTTGCTCCGATGCGACTTTGGGAATTACTGACCAATAAAACTTTGCTGGTGTGGGGAGTAACTTCCGTAATCCGTCCCACTAAACCACCAATTCCCGTCACCGAAGCACCCACTGGCACACCATCGGCGCTACCACGACCGATAATTACCTGTTGCCACCAATCATCGGCGCTGCGGCCGATAATTGGGGCAGAAATCAGGGGTTTTTTCTGGGTTTGATAATAACCAAGCTGTTTTTTTAATTGTTGATTTTGATATTCGACTTCACTTAAACGATTTTGTAATTCCCGCACCCGTTGATCGGCCAGAAGTTGCTCTTGCAGATTAGTTTCCTCTCCCTGAAAAGGGCGAGTTAATAAACCATACAATTCTAAAATCGCCCCACTTTGATAGGTGCGAATGTACCAAGCTACCCCCAGAGCGGCAGCGAGCAGCAAAAGTCGCCATCCCTGCTGTGTCCATTTTCGTCGTGCTGAATACATGAGCGATTTTAAACCTCTTGGCTGTGTAGAGTGAGAATCCGTGTCTTTTGCCGCTAACCGATCCTAGTGACCTTTAGACATTGCGAGTTGTTTCATTAACGATCCGCTCAAAGAGTTTCTGATTTTTTAACACTTCTCCCGTGCCTTTGACAACACAGCGCAGGGGATCTTCAGCGACATGGGTAACGATACCGGTTTCGTGACTGACTAGGCGATCGAGTCCCCGTAATAAAGCACCTCCTCCCGCTAACATGATGCCGCGATCGATAATATCGGCGGCCAATTCGGGGGGAGTTTTTTCTAGGGTACGTTTGATCGCATCAACGATCACGGAAAGTGGCTCATCCATACTTTCCCGCACTTCTTCCGCTTTGATCGTCACGGTGCGGGGTAAACCCGACATAAGATGCAATCCCCGCACTTCCAGAGGAGGAAATTCATCTCCGGGGGAGGGATAAGCCGAACCAAGGCGAATTTTGATATCTTCGGCCGTGCGTTCCCCGATAATCAGGTTATGGACTTTTTTCAGATAAGCGATAACTGCTTCCGTCAGTTCATCCCCGGCCACACGGACCGATTCACTGATCACTGTCCCATCGAGACTGAGAATGGCCACTTCCGTGGTGCCACCACCGATATCGATGATCATATTACCCGTCGCTTCCGAGACGGGTAAACCTGCACCCAAGGCCGCCGCAACCGGTTCATCAATTAACCCCACTTCTCGCGAACCGGCATTTTTGGCCGCATCCACCACCGCGCGTCTTTCTACTCCAGTAATGCCACTGGGAACACCGATTACCATGCGGGGATTGCCAATCGTGCCATCGAGCGCTCGTTTGATGAATTCCGCTAACATGATCTCGCAACTGTAAAAATCGGCGATTACCCCATCGCGCAGGGGTCGCAGAGCGGTGACATGGCCCGGAGTGCGACCGAGCATTTTTTTTGCCTCCTCCCCGACGGCGACCGGGTTACGATCTTGATCGATCGCCACTACCGATGGTTCCTCTAAAACGATGCCTTTCCCTGATACATAAACGAGGGTGTTTGCTGTCCCCAAGTCTATACCTATGTCCCTTGATAAGCCTAGACCTCTAAAAAAACCCACTTGTTTTCACTCCTGTTCTTATAAAACGTTGCTATAGCTAGACTTTCGATCGAATCGACTTGGATTTTATTAGGTTTTGTTTCTCAAGTCTAGTTAATTATCGCTTCTTTCTCTCCAGATTGACGCAAATCCCTGCCCTAATTTTCCCCCTGGCCACCGGTCAAGGCCGAGGTTTCGGGCTAAAATAAACATACTATTGTACTAAATTGAGGATTTAAGACCATGAGTTTAAATCTGGTTCATTTGGTGGGACGAGCGGGGAGAGACCCAGAAACGAAGTATTTCGAGTCGGGTAAGGTTTTATGTACCTTCACTTTAGCGGTTAATCGTCGCTCGAAAAATAGCGATCAGCCGGATTGGTTCGATCTGGAAATTTGGGGCAAAACGGCGGAGGTGGCCGCTAATTATGTGAAAAAAGGCGGTTTAATCGGGATTAAAGGGTCTTTAAAAATGGATACCTGGAATGATAAAAACACCGGATTAGCTCGCTCTAAACCGGTGATTCTCGTCGATCAATTAGATTTACTCGGTTCTAAACGCGATAGTGAGGCTTATTCCGAGCGAGAATTTTAAAGCTTGAGCGGCATTATTTCCAGATTTTAGGTGTGTTAGCCTCTAGTAACACACCCTTATTAGACCTCTTGTAAAAATCAAAAATTGTTGTTAGGGTCAGGAGTCAGTAGTCAGGAGTCAGTAGTTAGTAGTCAGGAGTTAGGAGTTAGGAGTCAGTAGTCAGGAGAATTAAGAATGAATAATAAGCAATTAAATGGTCTATTCACAGATTTTATGCCATTTAATCCTTATTTTTGCCGTTTTTGAATCCTCAAAAATTGATTGTTAATTATGCAAGAAGTTTATTTATTATACAATTGACTAAAAAAATATTGCTGTAAATCTGGTAAAATTTCTCTATAAATAGCTGTATTTATGTCTATATCCCAGCCAAGAATAGAATTAAAAGGGATAATTTCTACCACGGAATTACTATAGGCAATCCCTTGTAAAGTCCCGACAAATTCCGGGGTCCAGAGATTTTCTTGCAGGGAAATATTTTGTTTTTTTAACCAGCCGATCAAAGCCGAGCGCCCGATCCCGGGTAAAATATCAGCAGTCAGCAGGGGACTGTACCAGCAATTATCTTTCCATCCCCATAAATTGCCCGTGCTAGTTTCTAACCAATTCCCGACTCGATCGACTAATATCGCTTCTTTTGCTCCTTTTTTTTGAGCAGTTTGTGACGCTAACCAAGGGGTCAAATAATTACCAGTTTTATGTTCTCCTAAAACGCGTTGCCAAGCGGGATTATCTGTTACCCACCCAATAATTCCCCGCTCTTGTCTAATGTTTAAATCTTCCGGGAGAAATCTGCCTTTAATCCACTCCCTACCATCGGGAAAAATTGTAATTCTCAGAACAGGATAGAATAGGGATAATTCTTCGGCTCCTTGGCGAATTCGCCGCCAATCGGGATCAGGCCATTGAAAAACTTGTAAACTAGAGTGCAGACGTTTGAGATGTTCTTGCCAATGGGTCAGGGGATGATCTAAGCTGTGTTGATAGACACGCAGGGTAGTAAATATTGTCGCTCCATAAAGCAGCCCAATATCATCAATACCCAGACTGATTCGCTCATCCTCGATTAATTCGCCATTATACCAATACATAATCAGTTATCAGTTATCAGTTATCAGTTATCAGTTATCAGATTTGAGTTTTAAGGATCTTCTAGAGTAGTTATGATATTTTAGCAGAAAATAATGGTTCTTCGTTACTTGGTATGGTTCGATCAGGGGGCAGAAATCGGCTAAATCCTTATCTGGCAAGGGACTTAATTGATTAGCTCGTTCTAGATTGAAAACAATTGGCAAAAATCGCAGCCATGTCTTTCTATATAAGGG